>NHJA01000039.1:0-9628 GCA_002171845.1 Candidatus Pelagibacter sp. TMED203 | reverse complement strand
CGTCAGTTCCACCAGAAAGTTCACTTCTTGTTGGTAATGATAGAAGTGCGTATGTTGAAGAACCATCTTCTAAGTCAAGATTATCACCAACATCAGATCCAGAACTATCTGTCTGGTCTAGTAAAAGTTTATCACCATCTTCAAGTAAGAGATCACCTTCTTGAGTTCCATCTACATCTGTTCCCCAATTTGTTCCACCAGAGTTATGATCCATCCAGTATACAAATTCTGATTGTCTATAAATTACATCTGGGTAGAAGATACTATCTCCTTGTGGGCCTTTTGCATTACTATTTACTGATAAATTTGCAAATATTTCTAGAACTGCATTTGTTCTATTTCCATTTGAGTCTACACTAAAACCAGATATTTTACCAGTTGTGTCGTAAACAACGATATGTAATTCATCTAATGTGCCTCTATCGTTTTGTGATGCATATGATGATGTGCCTGGAGCTCCATCAAATAAATCATAAAATCTCCAACGTCTACGAATGTTTGTTCCAGATGTGATTGTATTTTGTAAACCCTCACCATTAGGGTCATCTTTTAATTTTATAACTATTGTATCAGAACTTCCACTATCATTTACAGTAGTTACTTCGTATTCGTGTCCATCTGTTTCACCAAAGTTTACTATGTCTCCAACACCAAATACAGTTGCATCTGAAACTGATATTGTTGTTTGTCCTGCGGCTTCTTCTGCACTTGTTGTTGTTACAGCATCTGCTGAATAATTAGCTGCACTTGAACATATTGAAACTCCTAATGAGTTACCATGTGTACCAGCAGTTCTTGAAGCCCACTCACCTACAGATGCTTGTCCATCTGCAAACGATTCTAAATAATGTTCTGTATTTCTTATTAACAATCCTGTACTACCAGCAGTTGCATTTAAAATACCAGACTCAATTCTAACAATATTGAGAGAATTGGTATATGCTAAAAAGCTAGATGCAGAAAACCACCATTCGTACTGATTACTAGTCGTCTGTGGTTTACCAAATATCTTCACCAGTTGTTCTTCTGAAGATATGTTTGTAACTTCAGATACTGGCCCTTTCTCGAAAGGACAGGCAATCGCACCAATAGAGGTTGCAACAGCTGGAACGACATTTGTTAGGTCTATTTCTTTGACTTGTACGCCAGGAGAAACTAAAAACGCCATGACTTTTACTCCTTTTTAAATTATCTTTACCTTTATTTATAAAAAACAGTATTCTAAAACTACCTGTTTTATAACTCAAACTTATAAATAACTATATGAGTGAACATTATAAAAAATATAAAACCACAATTAAAAAAGTTGCAAGACGCCACAGACTTTTGAAAGACAAATGGATTACCGATTATCTTATGTCCAACTCCTGTTCTCATTGTGGTGAGTCTGAACTTATATGTTTACAATTTTATCCAGATGACCGAAAGATAAGAGCTTTATCAAAAAAGTCTGAGGATAAAAAAGATGTTATGCAGTATATATCAAAAAACAAAATTGTATGTAGAAACTGTTTTCAAAAATTAGACTCTGATATAATTACCAGTTAGACTTGTAAGTTCTTACTACAGGATTCCATTTTGTTCCATACTCATCAACCATCTGACCTATATTTTCATCTTCTAGTCCATCAACAATAAATCCAAATGGAGCCATATCTTGTTCTATCTGATCTTGTTGTTCTGCAAACATTTGTTGTCTTATATCATTGTTTGTTAATTCTTTAAAATAAGTTTGGTCAGTTGCCCAACCAAAAATAAACATACACGCAACTAAATCATCTGTGCAACCATCATCTGCTTCAAAAGATGAACCCTTGACAATAAAAGTAGATAGTTCATTTATACAATCAAAGTCTTCTACAATAATCTTATTATCCTCTANCATCTGTTTCAAATTAGAACAACCTATTTTTTTAACTGCCTTTGTTGTTCGCACTCCTAATTGAGCTCTACCACCAGAAAATCCACCACCCATNATNTGTCCAGCACGACCTCTCATAGAAGCCATAACTANATTNTCATATTCCATATCAAACTGCATTGCATTTGCAACCTGTTCNCCTATATCATTTACCTCTATCAAAACAAATGCAAGATTATAAGCTCTTGCNACATGATATATCTTTTGTGGAAACATTAGNGGTTTGATTGTGTTATCTCTAAACTTTGCAACAATACGATAAGGGGNTTTTGTTACATCAAAAACTATATATGCAGAATAATCATTTGATGTTCCTCTGGATACGTCAGCAGTCATAAAGTATGTGTGGTCTTTTTGTGGTTGTTCATATACNTCTAAACCAGCNTTAGATTGTATCGGTGTTTTNTATGTTAATGTTCGTAGTTTATGTGGAGATATTAAAGTATCTATTGAACCAAGAAACTCACATTCAAATTCTGTATTGAATTGTTGCTCACTTGTGTTCTTAATTGTTTCTTCTCTCCATTTTTCATCTCTGCCAGGAACTTCACTCCAATGCACTTCAATAGGTATATAACTATTTCTTTTTTCTTCTGCATCTGTCCATAATTTATAGAACATATTCATACCATGAGGTGTNGATACTATCATAACTTTTGTAGTTTTACCAGATGANATTGTAGGATANACAGAACTAAAAAATTGTTCTGCAACATTTGATGGCACATAAGCAAACTCGTCTAAGAATATGATATTATAGCTTCCACCCCTTACAGCACTCGCAGAGGTTGATGACGCAAGTATTTTTGACCCATTTTCAAGTTCTAGTGAACCTTTGTTCCAAGACATAACTCCCTGTTGTANCCANTTTGGAAGATGTTCATACGCAAGTTGCAGTCGTCCTAANAAATCTCTTGCAGTTGCAGCCTTGTTTGCNAGTATNGCTATNTTAACACTNGGNTTAAANAGTGNNTAATGTAACAGNTANGAAATCATAGTNGTNGATTTACCAGANTGTCTNGGNAGTTTACANATNGTAAAACGATTATTNTGAAATGTACCCACCATCTCTTTTTGAAAATCATANAACTTAAATGGNACTAATCCNTCATCTAAAGAAATAATTTTTACATAATTTTGTATGAAATATAGTGGGTCTTCCATACATCTAGAATATTCTAAAAGNTCTTCTTTAGTCCATTCTTGTTGNACNTTAGCNTTTTTAAGATTTGGATTACCTAGATAGGTAAAATCAGACATTANTTTTACCCTTTAACATTTTTTGTAATTCAGCAGTTGAACCAACAAATAATGCGTTAGTTACATTCTTTGGTGCAGAGTTTGGAACTTCTTTAAGTTTTTTCATTTTTTCTTGTAGGTCACCAAGTTTTTCTGTAACCTCTGCNACCTGTTTAATTANATTACCAGCNACNTCATAACCTCTNGGGTGNTCTGACTCTTTTGCAACATTTANTATACCTTGTATTGCATCTTGACCTTTTTCAATTAGNTNATAAAAATTTTCTCTTTGATATTCATAATCTGCATCAACATCTTCTTTTTCTTTTGATGGTCTTGATATTGTAGGAGTTAACATTTTTTGAATACCAAGTTCTTTTTCTACTGGGTCTAATACTCCAAGAACTTCGTCCAAAACATCATCTGTATTCTTCATTCTTTTTCCACTCCTTTTGGCACACAAAAAACTTTTACATATATTTTATCACCGGCAACCCTTTGATGATAATCTTGACTTTTAACTTTTTCTGAATATTCTAAACAAGTATCTAGGTCTTTAAAATATACAGGGTCTTGAANCTCACCAGCAAGAAAAACCATTAGAACCCATAAAATATCCATCAATCATTGGTAGTAGTTTTATCTGTNCCAGTTGATGANTCAAATTCTTTTGCATCTTGAAAGAATGATGTTGTTTCACTAAATCCAAAGTCATCATCTGCATCTGCACTTACAGGATTAGGTGTAACTGTATATCTTTGTTCTCGTTTTGGTGCAGCTGTTTCTATNTCAGTATACTGGTCAACTTGAACTGTTTTAATAACTTTACTAGAAGTTACAGGCCCATACAAGTAAAATTTAGACGTAAATCCTAATGTATAAATTATAGCTCTTCTATCTCCATAATCACCACGATAACTATCTTCGTAGTTTACACTATTCAAAACTATTGGAACATCTCTTTTGATACCCATATCAGCCATATCATTTATTGTCAATGTATAATCTGGTTGAAAGTATGGTAATATTTGTTCAACTATTTGTAANGCATCATCAGATTGTTTTGCCATAGCATACAGTTCTATATCTAAATTATAAGGAACTGGCATATATTGATGGTCAAGTTTATTTGANTTATCAGTTGCACTTTTTACTTTTCTAAATTTTTGAACACGATTTAGTTTTCTTGNTGGGTCGTATGCAAGATTTTGTATTTCAAATCCAAGTCGTGGTAAAGTAATTGCAACTTTACTTGCCAAGTCTGCATCTGCATCTAATCTTGTTAACCATTTTTGTTTTGGCCCATACGCAAGTGGAACTTTCATAGTTTGTGTAACTGCTCCACTATTATTTTTTCTAACCAAATGTATATTATTAAAAAGTGTTCCAAATGCAACAATGATATTTCGCATTGTTTCATGGTAAAATTGTTGTCCTAACATTATCCTTTACTCCCAGCATCACCAAATGGATTTGTTTCTGAAAAGTCTAANACATTATCGTCTAGCTGATCAAAAAGTTCATTTTGTGCAGATTTATCTAGATTTCCACTAGTTGTACTTCCATCTCCTATTATATAGGACTCTTGTATCAAGAAAGATTTATCATCAGTATCAGAAGCATTTTCAAGTAGAATATTTGTACCAACTGAAGTTTCATCATCTTCACCAATAATTTGATCTCCATCTGTTTCTTCAAGAAGAAGTCCAGTATCAGTTCCATCAGATGATATTCTTACACCTTCATTTACAGCAGATGATTGTTCTAATGTAAATTGATACTCTGATGTGCTAGTTGAAAGATTACCCTCAACTGCATCAATCTCTGTTATACCTGTATCAATAGCCTCTTGACTATACTCAAATTGTTTACATCTTAATTTATATACAGGATTATTATCTAGTTGATAGAATGGTTCATCATGGTCTACAAAACTAATTTCAAATAGTTTCTTTATTACTGGTGTATAAATTAAGTCACCCTCTTGTGGTCTATCTTCATCTGTCGTTGCAGTATCCATAATTAAATAAAATTCACTACCACTTTCCTCAGATAAGATAAAAGATTCATTGTCATTTTCTAACATAATCTTATCATCTGAATTTGTGGATGAACTATCAGTTCCATTTATTGTAATAAAACTTTGTGTAACTGTTTCTAATTTTGATGAGTTAGAGTTTTGATCTATTGAGCCAACCTCAAGTTGTATTGAACCACCTGTGGTGTCAGTTTCATCTTCAAGAGTAATCTGACTATCCATCTCTTGAAATCGTTTTTTATTTACAACAAAAGTTAATTCATTTCGGTTCTCTAAACCAAACTGAGTCATAATTTCTTTCTCACCTTGATAACCACCACTACCATCTTCTATGTACATTTCTATAGGGTGTTGTGTGGTAAACTTTGAAAGAGAATCTTCTCCTAAAACACTATCTATTGCAACTGTTGTTCTATCAACGTAATAAACATCATGTCCATAAATCTGTATAGCTTCTTTTATTAAGTCACTATATAAGTTTTGTTCTGTCTTCAGAGCCGCAAGATTATTTGTTTTAAAAAAACTATTGACTGCCATGTTATCCTACCATATAATCTATCGGTGTTTCAAATGCTAATTGTATTTCTTCCTCTAGTTTTTGTAACTCCTCTTGTGCTTGACTATATATGCCCTCTCCGTCCATTTCAACACCACCTAATAATTGTACACCTTTAAATTTAGAAAGATTTGCACCCCATTGTCTTTTAATAAGTGCAGTTGCATATCTTTTTAAATAAATATCATCAAATATATCTGTGTATGTTGCTGGGTCTATTTTTCTATAACACTCTATAATTAAAAACTCACCTACGTCAATATCATTTGCAAAATCCATATCTATGTATAAACGATTTTGATGTTGATTAAATCTAACTGGTTTTTCTCCAACTAATATATGAGATAGAAAATCTAATTGTTGCATTGTCATCTGATAGTGTATAATTGATGTTGATGAGAAATCATACAAATCATTTAATCGTAACTGGTATCGAATATCAAACATATTATTTGTTGTTTGGTCATCAAATGGAAATATTTGTATAACAGAAACTATAGAAGATGGCATAGGTATAAAATTTTTACCTTCAAGAAAAGATGCAGTTACAGAACCATCAACTGAATCTGTCGCAGTTGTGGTGTCATTTGATGCAGCTCTGTCTATATCATCTTGTGTTATTTGATATTTAAGATACATTTTTTCAACACCATCATAATGATATTGTGCGAAATATTGTAGTGCTTCATCTATTCTATCATCTACTTGATCGTCTGATACATTTATATCAATAACACCAAAACCTAATGCTCTTAGACAATAACTTTTAAATGTTGATTTTGATGTAGGTATAGCCATTTATTTTTTCCTTTTATTCTATTTATCAATTCTTTACCCCAAAGCGATTGCAAGTGCAGTTGCTTCATCAGCAATGACTGTGTTTAATGCTGTTCCGTTTACAGTAATCGCATCTGCTTCAAGTGTTCCATCTATGTCAGCATCACCACTAATATCTAAACTTGTTGCATCAACTTCACCAGTTATTGAAACTCCAGATGACGTAGTTTGTAATTTTGTATTATGATTGTGTGTTAATAAACATTCGCCACCATCTAAAAATTTGGCGATATCATTTCCATCTCCATCCTCAAAAAGTAGTCCAAAATCTGCACTATCAGAAACATTACCTTTTATTTGATAAACTTGTGCTCCAGTACTGTCTTGAAATTTTAAAAGACTATTTGCACCTGTGTTAAGAGTAATATCATTTGCAGTAACAGTACCACCTACAGTTACTACACCATTTGCGAGAGTGATTAAATCTGTATCATCTGTATGACCAATTGTAGTTCCATTAATTATAACATTGTCAACAGTAAGTGTAGTAAGTGTTCCTAAAGAAGTAACATTAGCTTGAGCTGCAGTTTGTAATGTGCCTGCTAACTGTGTGGCTGTTAGTCTTCCTGTACTTGGGTTATATGTTAGATTACCATCCATTTCCAAACCAACATTACCTGTGCTTGAAGTTGCACCTTCCACAAAAGTAATTAGATTTTCTTCATTGGTACTTTCATTGTCAGTTACTAAAACATGAGCAGAGTTTGTTGCATTTGTAACAGTTACACCTGCTATTACTGTATTAAGTGCTGTACCATTAACTGTTATAGCATCTGCTTCTAACGTACCATTAATATCTACATCATTTTCTATATCTAATGAGTCTGCAATAAGTTGGTCAACTTTTAAACTTTCAAAGCTAGAACCTAGTTTTAATTCAAACTGTGGCCCTGTGGTATTGTATGTAAATGTGGCATCATCGCCTGACCCACCTTCGATTGTAATACCAGCACCATTAATTACAGCAGATGTACTGTTGCCACTATCTAATACAATGTTATGGTCATTTAAATTTACAGTTGTTGAGTTTACAGTTGTTGTCGTACCTGATACTGTTAAGTCACCTGTAACTGTTAAATTATCTGCTACAGTTACTTCGGATGTACTATGTCCTAATGTTATAGCTGTGCCTGATATACCTGTACCGATTGATACAGATTCACTACTATTTCCTGTGTCAACAATAAGATATGCATCTGAACCTTGTTTAATTGTAAAAGCAGTTCCAGAGTTATCTGATACAGCTACATTAATATCTGTTCCATCTGCACTAATTGAATCTAGTGCAATGTCGCCTACATTAGTTATATCATTGTCATTAAAAGATGTAGCACCTAATGATATAGTTCCTGTTGCAGTTAAGTTACTCGAACCAATATCTATATTACCAAAACCACTAGAGATAGCACCACTATTTAATGTTCCTACAGTAGTTACATTAGAAAGTGTATCTAAAGCTGACTCAAAGTATGTTTCAAAGTCAGTTAGGGCAACTTGAACCATTGTTCCGTTATCATTTACTACAACTCTATCGGCATCTGCTAATGTTGTTGATGTGGCAGAAGTACCTCCATCTACAATGTTAAGTTCAGCTGCTGTTGAATCAACTGCTGCTAGTTTTGTAAAGTCGGCTTGTACTAACCCAGATACACCATCAAGTAAATTTAATTCTGCAGCTGTAGATGTAACATTAGTTCCACCAATATCTAAAGTTGTTACCGATATTTCACCAGCAACAGTTAATAAACCATTAGCAACTGTTAATAGGTCAGTATCATCTGTATGACCTATTGTTGTTCCATTTATTACAACATCATCAATATCTAACGAACCACCTGTAATTAAACCTGTTGTTGTTATTGTAGATGAACCTGTGTCTATAGTTCCAAATCCGCTTGTTATAGAACCACTATCCAACGCTCCAACTGTAGTTGCGGCCGTTGTAATTAAATTAGGCATTGCAGTTATTTCATCATCAAAATATGCGGCTAAGTCTGTAACTGCAACTTGTTTCATTGTGCCTGCATCATTAAACACAACTCTGTCTGCATCAGCAACTGTTGTTGAACTAGCAGATGTATTACCATCCATTATATTAAGTTCTGCAGCTGTAGATGTAACACCATCTAATATATTAAGTTCGGCTGCAGTTGAAGTTACATTTGTTCCACCTATGTCTAAAGTTGTTACCGATATTTCACCAGCAACAGTTACTACACCATCTGCTAATGTGATTAAATCCGTATCGTCTGTATGTCCAATTGTAGTTCCGTTGACTACAATATTGTCAACTGTAAGTGTGGTAAGTGTTCCTACTGAGGTAAGACTTGATGCAGTAACATCAGAGTTAAGTGTATTACCAGTTACAGTTCCAGCAGCTGCAGTCACAGTAACATTTGCAGTCCCATCAAAACTTGTTCCGTTGATTGTTCTCGCAGTTGCAAGTGCAGTTGCTGTAGCTGCGTTTCCAGAAGTATCTTGGTCACCAGATGTGTTAACGCCTGGTAGATTTATATTCGCAGTTCCATCAAAAGACACACCACCAATATTTCTTGCAGTTGCGAGTGCAGTAGCAGTAGCTGCATTTCCTGTAGTATCTTGATTAAGTGTACCGACAACTAAATCAATAGTGCCGTCAGAGTCTTGATATGTTACTGTAATACCTGTTTCAGTATTACTACCAAACATTGCACCAACTGTATCTTGGATTACCTCTGATAAGTCAATGTTTGCACTACCATCAAAAGAAACACCATGAATAGTTCGTGCAGTTGCAAGCGCAGTTGCTGTGGCTGCATTTCCTGTTGTATCTTGATTAAGAGTTCCAACAGTAAAATCTAATGTGCCATCACCATCTTGATAAGTTACTGTAATACCACTTTCAGTATTACTACTAACCATATCACCAATTATATCTTGTATAGATTCAGTAGAAGGGTTTGCATCTGCACCGACAAATTTTCCAGAAGATGAGTCAAACTTTAAAAACTTACCATTTACTTTTGCTGTATCTCTATCTACATCATCTAAAAATTCT
>NHJA01000038.1:0-11143 GCA_002171845.1 Candidatus Pelagibacter sp. TMED203 | reverse complement strand
AAATGAGCAATCAAGAATAGATATTTTGATTAATAATGCTGGTAATAATATTCCTGAACATTTTACAAAAGTAAAAACAAAAAATATGGAAAACCTTGTAAAAATTAATACTATAGCTGCATTTAATGTTGCACAACTATGTGCTTTAAAAATGATAGAATTAAAAAATAGAAAGAAAATTGGAGCTTCAATTATAAATATATCGTCACAAATGGGACATGTTGGTGGTCCTATTAGAAGTGTTTATAATATGAATAAATTTGGATTAGAGGGTCTTACAAAAGGCATGGCTATAGATCTTGCTAAATATAATATAAGAGTTAATTCAATAGCTCCTACTTTTGTTATTACGCCTTTGACCAGAAAATTTCTAAAAAATAAAAAATTCAGAAAAGAAACTTTAAATAATATTCCATTAGGAAGATTTGCTGAAATGTCAGAAGTGTCCTCAGCGGTAGCTTTTCTTGCATCTGATGCCGCTTCTATGATCACAGGAACTTCATTACTAGTCGATGGTGGATGGACGGCAAAATAATAAAATATCTATTAATATTTATTTTTATTTGCTCTAAGTCAATTGCAATAGAATTTAAAGGAAGTTTTATTCAGGGTTCTTTTATTATCGGTAAAACTAATCCAGACAATAAAATTAAAGTTGATAAAAAAGAAATAAGGGTGTCAAATAAAGGTTATTTTGTTTTTGGTATTGACAGAGATAGAGACTTTGATGTAACAATTTTAATAACTAATAGTTCTAAAACAGAAACAATAATTAAAAAAGTTTATAAAAGAAAATATAAAATTCAACGTATTGATGGTCTACCAAAAAATAAGGTCACACCACCAAAGGAAGTATACGATAGAATTAAGTCAGAAAATAATCAAATTGGTAAAGCAAGAGCTATAGACTCTAATTTAATTTTTTTTAAAGAAAAATTTATAATGCCTGTTGATGGAATAATTACTGGCGTTTATGGTAGTCAAAGAATTTTAAATGGCAAGCCAAAATGGCCACATTATGGAATAGATATAGCAGCCAAGAAAGGTACAAAAATAAAATCTTCTGGAACAGGAGTTGTTACATTGGCTGAAAAAGATTTATATTACACTGGAGGAACTATCATAATGGATCATGGTCATGGGATATCAACAATATATTCTCATCTTGATGATATTTTTGTAAATGTGGGTCAAGAAATTAAAAAAGGTATGTTAATTGGAACTGTAGGCTCTACAGGAAGATCCACAGGACCTCATCTGGATTTTCGGGTAAATTGGTTTCAAACTAGACTAGACCCAATGACACTATTAAGTGAGTAATTTTTTTGCTTATTTAGATTTCCTTAATATTGCCAGTAAACTTAACCCAAATGGAAAATTTGCAGATTTAATAAAATATTTTTCAAAGGAAAATATTTTATATAAAATAAAATTAATAATACTTAATGGTTGAGTTTCAGCTTGATTTATAAACCTGATTCTAAAAAATCTAAAAAACAATAAAATCAGTGATAAAATTGGAAATAATAATGTATTAAAATAAGAAATTTTTAATATAGAAAACTCTTTTTGTGTTGCATGTAAAAGTGTTCCTTTATTATAACGTCTAAAATGTTTTAGGTCCTCATCTTTACTAGTCCACAAAAAATTATATGCTGGAACAGTGAGAAATATTATTCCGTTTTTTTTTAATCTAGATTTTAAGAATAATAATATTTTTTTATCATTTTTTATATGCTCTAGAGTATCTGTAAAAAAAATTAAATCATATTTTTTGTTGATTTTTTTGACAACCCGATATTTTTTTTTTAAATAAATGAGAGCATTTTTATTTACATCATAAGCGTCACATTTTCCAAATGATGACAACATACTTATATTTGAGCCAACACCGGCACCATAATCCAATATATCAATTTTTTTTTTAATATATTTCTTCAAAATTTCTTCAAATATTTCTCTTCTAGATTTCCACCACCAATGTTTTTTGTTATGACTAATAGCTGTAATATAGGACTCTTTTTGCATAATCAAAGAAATTTAAATTTAAGATAAAATAATTCTATAAACATCTTGAAAGGTGTAAAAAAATTTATCTTACTATTTTTTTTATGTTTCCATTCGACTGGTAAAAAATTAATTCCGAATTTGAATTTTCGACATAGTAAAAATAATTCGACATCATGACAAAAACCATTTAATTTTTGTTCCCTAAATATTTTTTTTACTTTTTTATTATATAATTTAAAGCCACATTGCGTATCATACTCAAAACTTATATCAAAAAAAATTTTAAGTAATAATTTGAAAATTTTACCTATAAAAACCCTATTTTTATCAGCATTTACTTTTGATAAAGTATTAGATCTGGATCCCCAATAAATGAAATTATTTTCTTTTAAATATCCATTTATTAACCATTTATTGATCTGTGAGATTTGAACGCTTAAATCAGTATCAGCAGTTAACATCCAATTATCTTTACAGGAATTTATACCCATTTTAATTGAGAAACCCTTCCCTCTATTAATTGAATAATTTAAGTATTTTATATTTATTTTATTATTATTCTTAATAAAATTTTTGATAAGTTTATCTGACTTATCAGTACTTCCATCATTAACAAGGATATACGACATCTTTTTATTTTTTTTTATATTTTTAAACAAATTAGGCAGTCTCTTAGCTTCGTTATATATTGGAAAGATAATTGAAATAGATTTTCTTATTTTCATTTTTAAAAATAATAGATTAAATTAACGACATGATAAAGAAATATGATTTTACTTTTATTTTATTTTATTTTTTAAACGCATACTTTTTTTTTGATTTAAATGGTCATTGGTCAAATAATATAGATTCAGAAATAATTTGGCCTTATAACGCACTCCTCATTTTATCAGGTTATAAAGTAGAATTTATAGAATTTGGGTCAACCTTATATATTTTTTTGGCTTTATTCCAAAAACTGATTAATGCAATAAATTTATCCCAAATAAATAATTTAAGTGACTTTTTAGATATTAATACCTTCTCATCAAATTTACAGGAGTTAATTTTCTTTAGTCGAATATTTAATGTTTTTTTGGGTATATTATTTTTATTAGTTTTTAAAAGAATAATCTTTAAGATTACAAAAAATGAATTGATGTCATTAGTAATTACATTGATTTTATTTTTTTCGCCAGGTTTTGTTATTTCTATGTCACATGTAAGAGCTGATTTTGTAAGTCTTTTATTTATTTTATTATTCTTTTTTTTTCTTATTAAATATGTTGAGGATGATACTAATGAAAAAAACCTTTTCTTAATTTTAAGCTTTATATTTTTCAATTTATCTATATTAACTAAAATTCAAGCATTTCTTTACTTTCCAATTATTTCAATTTTAGTTTTTTATTTTAGCAAAAAAAGAAAAATTATTTCTAATAGATTTTTTGAACATCGTTTATTCCATATTTTAACAATCTTTTTAATAATTATCAGCTTAATATATCCAATTTTATTTTTAAGATATACGAAACTTTCAATAATATTTTTGTATTACCAAATATTTATTTTTAACTTGCTATTCTATTTATATATAAAATTTTTTATTATTTTTGATAAAAAAAATAATTCATACAAGTTACTTTTTAAATATAATTTTTTTTTAATAGGAATTTATTTCTTGAGTTTTATTATTCTTAATAATTTACCTTATTATTATGATACTTTAATCATTACACTTACATATCTTGATCCGTCAAGTATTTTACAATTTGCAGAGGATGATACTTTGCACAAAAATAAAGATTTTGGGATTAAAAATTTTGATTTAACAAAAATACTAATGATAATCTTGAGTAATCTTTACAAAATATTTAAATTTTATTTTTTAAGTTTTAATTATCAATCTGTATTGCTCTATATTATTTTAATTTTATACATATTTAAGCTTAATGTATTGACAAAAAATAATTTATTAGCAACTCCTATATTTTTATTTATTTTTTTATACATAAATTTAGTCAATTCAATGCGATCAAATCAGGTTTATGAACTCTACTTTATATTTTCTGACTATTTACTAATAATTTTACTGTCAATAAATTTAACCTTATATTCAAAACTTAGATCTCTATTTTCAATTATTTTATTGAGTTTTTTAATTATAATTTTTTCATTAAATCTATTCAATTTAAATATAAATAACTATGGATATAAATCTTTTGTAAAAAAAAATAATATTAATGCTTACTGTGGTGCAAATTATGTTGTAAATTTTGCGAACAAATTCTCTAACAATTTTCAAAGAATTTGTGAGGAATCAAGGTAGTTTTTAATTTATTGATTTTTGAGGCTTCATATCCTTTTTGCTAATACCAGCAACTTCCACTGGCTTTTTCATTGCATCTCTTCTAAATGGCTCGCCTAGTTCTTGATTTAAAATTATTTCTATAAATGTAGTAATACCTTTTTTTTGATCTTCGCAAGATTGTTTTATTGCTGCCGTGGTCTCTTCCATTGTTTTTACTGCTACTCCTTTTAAGCCACATGCATTAGCTAATTTTGCATAACTCAACTCTGGATCTAATTCAGTACCAACAAAGTTATCATCAAACCAAAGTATGGAATTTCTTTTTTCAGCACCCCATTGGTAATTTCTAAAAATTACCATTGTAATCGCTGGCCATTCTTCACGAGCACAAGAGCTCATTTCATTCATGCTGATGCCAAAAGCACCATCTCCAGCAAAACCAATAACTGGTGTATCTGGACATCCAATTTTTGCTCCTAATATAGATGGGAAACCATATCCACACGGACCAAATAAACCTGGTGCTAAATATTTTCTACCTCTCTCAAAAGTTGGGTAGGCATTACCTATTGCACAGTTATTTCCAATATCACTTGATATAATCGCATCATTAGGCATACCTGACTGAATTGCTCTCCATGCCATTCTTGGGGACATTCTATCTTTGTCTCTTTCTCTAGCTTCTTTATTCCATACAGTTCCTGGATCATCATCTTCGTGATCCAAACTCGTTAGAGTTTGTAGCCATGCAGATTTAGTTTTATGAATTAAATTCTTTCTATCTTCCCTCCCTTTGTCACCTGCTTGAGATGAAAGTTTTTCTAAAATTTGTTGTGAAACCATTTTTGCATCACCACAAATTCCAACACTAACTTTTTTAGTTAAACCAATTCTATCTGGATTCATATCAACTTGTATTATTGAGGCATTTTTTGGCCAGTAATCAATTCCATATCCAGGTAATGTTGAAAAAGGGTTCAAACGTGTCCCCAGTGCTAAAACAACATCCGCTTTTGAAATTAATTCCATTGCAGCTTTAGAGCCATTATATCCTAGAGGACCAACTGCTAAAGGGTGACTTCCTGGAAAACTATCGTTATGCTGATAACCACTACAAACTGGAGCATCAAGTTTTTCAGCAATTTTTTTACAATCTTCAATCGCATCACCTATTACTACTCCTGCACCAGATAAAATTACTGGAAATTTTGCGTTAGATAAAAGTTTTGCGGCTCTCTCAATTGCATCTTTTCCGCCACCTTGTCTTTCAAATCTTACAATTGGTGGTAAATCAATATCTATAACTTGAGTCCAATAATCTCTTGGTACATTTATTTGTGCTGGAGCTGATCCTCTAAATGCTTTTTCAATTACTCTATTCAAAACTTCAGCCATTCTAGATGGATCTCTAACTTCCTCTTGATAACAAACCATATCTTTAAATAAATTCATCTGCTCAACTTCTTGAAAACCACCTTGGCCCATTGTTTTATTTGCGGCTTGAGGTGTTACTAATAATAAAGGTGTATGATTCCAGTATGCTGTTTTAATTGGAGTAACTAAACCAGTAATACCTGGTCCATTTTGTGCAATGACCATTGACATTTTTCCTGTTGCTCTTGTATATCCATCGGCAATTAAACCACCATTTGTTTCATGCGCTACATCCCAAAAAGTAATGCCTGCTTTTGGAAATAAATCTGAGATAGGCATAAATGCAGAACCTATAATTCCAAAAGCATGTTCTATTCCATGCATTTGTAAAACTTTTATAAAAGCTTCTTCTGTGGTCATTTTGGTCATAAATAAAACTCTCTTTTAATATTTTATTTGTAAGTATGAGATTAATATATAAGATCTTGTAAATTTCAAATAAAGAAATCGTCACAATGGCTAATACTGATATAATTATACATGATGAAAAAGATAATGTAGGCGTAATTGTTATTGATAAAGTATCTATAAACCAAGATTGTGCATGCTGGATTATGGAAAATGATAAATCAACAAAAATATCAGCTAAAAATGAAATACCTCTAGGTCACAAAATTGCAATGACCGACTTAAACGAAGGTGATACAATAATTAAATATGGACATGATATAGGTAAAGTTGTCAAGTCTATAAAAAAAGGTGAACATGTTCATGTTCATAACGTGAAAACAAAAAAATGGTAATATGGAAATTCCAAAGAATTTTTTAGGTTACAAAAGGGAAAATGGTAGAGTTGGCACAAGAAACCATGTTATAATTTTGCCGGTAGATGATATTTCAAATGCTTGTGCTGAAGCAGTAGCAAATAATATAAAAGGCACCATCGCTTTACCGCACTCTTATGGAAGATTACAATTTGGTGCTGATCTTGAACTTCATTTCAGAACTATGATTGGAACTGGAAAAAACCCTAATGTTGCCGCTGCTATAATTGTTGGTATTGAGCCAAAATGGACAAAGAGAATTGTTGATGAGATAGCAAAAACTGGAAAACCAGTTGAAGGATTTAGTATTGAGGGTGTTGGGGATATAGATACAATTGCAAGAGTTTCAAAAAAGGCTCAAGAGTTTTCAATGTGGGCATCTGAAAAACAAAGAGAAGAATGTCCAATAAGTGATTTATGGATATCAGTCAAATGTGGTGAGTCAGATACTACTTCCGGGCTAGCATCAAATCCAACAGTTGGTAATTTAATGGATAAGTTAGAGCCCTTAGGAGTGCATTTGTGTTTTGGGGAAACTTCGGAGTTAACTGGTGCAGAACATGTATGTGCTAAGAGAGGAAAAACACCTGAAGCTCAAGAAAAATTTATTAAAACCTGGAATAATTATAATGAATTTATCCTAAAAGAGGCAACAGATGATTTATCAGAGAGCCAACCGACAGCAGGAAACATAGCTGGTGGATTGACAACTATCGAAGAAAAAGCTTTTGGTAATTTTCAAAAAATAGGATCGAGACAATTTATTGATGTTTTAGAGCCAGCAGAAGAACCAACCAAAGGTAGGGGTTTGTATTTTATGGATACTTCCTCAGCCGCAGCAGAATGTGTAACACTTCAAGCTGCAGGAGGTTTTAATATCCATCTATTTCCCACAGGTCAGGGCAACATAATTGGAAATCCAATTGAACCTGTAATAAAGCTGACAGCAAATCCGTTAACATGCAAAACAATGAGTGAACATATAGATGTTGATGTTTCAAAAATTTTATCAAGACAAATGAATTTAGATCAAGCTGGAGATGAATTGATTGAAGCAACTATAAGAGTTGCAAATGGAAGACTTACTTGTGCGGAAAGTTTAGGTCATAAAGAATTCGTAATGACTAAATTATACAGAAGTGCATAGACAGATTTTACCTTGAATATAAAACAACAATTCAATCTTATACCAGGAATTATACTGGCTTTTATACTTTACTCTTTTTCGCAAGCTTTAAACAATATTATTGGAACTGAGATATTAATGTATGAAAAAAGCCCCTTTTCTACGGCAATGTTGGCAATTATCTTGGGTCTAATTTTAGGAAATATTTTTAATATCAGAAAAGGTTTTTTAATTGGTTTAGATTTTACTCAAAAATATATCTTAAAACTTGGAATTATTTTTCTAGGTATTCAACTAAAACCCTTTGAATTTATTCAATTTGGTACATTAGCAATACCATTAATACTTATTTGCATAATTGCAGTTTTAATTGTAATTAAATTACTTGTTCGTTGGATTAAAATATCAAAAGGAATGTCTTATCTTATTGCAATAGGTAGTACAGTTTGTGGAACTACAGCGATAATAGCTACTGCGCCTGTAATAAATGCAAAAAAAAGTGAAGTTAGTTACGCAATAGCTAACATGACTGTATTTGGCATCTTTGCTATGCTTTTGTACCCTTATTTTGCAAATTATTATTTTCAAGGCAATGAACTTTTAGCTGGTCTATTTCTTGGGACTGCTATACATGAAACTTCTCAAGTAGCTGCAGCAGGAGTTATTTATGATCAACAATTCAATAGTCCAGAAACTCTCAATATTGCAACACTTACAAAACTTATTAGAAACACTTTTTTAGTTGTTATGATACCATTATTTGCTTTCCTTTATCATAGAGGTGAGAAAGTTGATAAAAAATACTCTATAATAAGTATATTTCCATATTTTGTTCTAGGTTTTATTTTGATGATAGTTATAAGAAATGTAGGAGATTTTATTTATCTCACAGAAAATAACAAAATGACCGATAGCTGGTCTACAGTTGTTAATATTATTGGTTATTCAGCAAAGATTTTCTTAACGATGTCTATGGCGGCAGTAGGTTTGTCTACTAATTTAAAAGACATAAGGAAAATGGGATTTAAACCTTTTGTTGTTGGTTTAGTTTCTTTATTAACAGTTGGTCTAATTAGTATTTTTTCAATTGAATTATTGACTAAAATTATAACTTAAGATTGCTCAGCTCTTTTTCTAATCTTGGAAAAAAAATTCCTTATAACTGCAGCACCAACACCTAGACCTAATGCTAGAACAATTGAAAACATCCCATAAAAAAATGGTTGGTCTTCTGATAAATCTTTTACGAATTGAGACACAGGTCCTAAAGTTTTAGTGTTATTAGAAGATATATCTTTTATTATTTTCTCNGCAAAAAAAGTATCATAAGCAATAGCAATGCCTACTAAAAGTAACAATATAGCTAATATTGTTTTAAATTCAGAGCTATCAACTTTTTCACTTAACTTTTGTCCAAACTGAACACCTAGAATTGAACCTAAAATTAAAACTGTGACCAAAATTAAATCTATTGTTCCATAATTAAATGCATGAAGAACAGTTACAATAGCGCTTACAAATATTGTAACAAATAATGATGTACCAGGAATTAATTTAGTTGGCATTCCAATTATATAGATCATTGCTGGAACCAATATAAATGCACCTCCTATTCCCATAATTGCTGCTATAAAACCTACTATTAATCCAATCAAAACTGGAGTAAATGCACTTTCATATAACTTAGATTTTTTAAATTTCATCCTTAAAGGTAGTCCATGTATCCAGTAGTGAGAATGAAGTTTTTTTCTAATTACAATTTTTTTTCTTGCTCTATCAATTTCTGATACACCTTGAACCAACATCAATGTTCCAATGATTGCCAAGATATACATATAAGACAAAGAAATTACTATATTAATTTTGCCTATATCTTGAAAATAGGTAAAAGTATAAATTCCGATTATTGTTCCTGCAGCTCCTCCTACTACAATCATTAATCCCATTTTATAATCCAAAGTTCCTTTGAGATAATGAGTCGTTGATCCTGAAATAGAGGTACCTAAAATATTATTTGCCTCATTTGGAACGGCATAAACTGGTGGGATTCCAAGAAATATTAAAAATGGTGTCATTAAAAAACCTCCACCAACACCAAACAATCCTGATAAAATACCAACTGCAAAACTTAAGAAAAATATTACTGGCAGGTCAATACTAACACCTGCAATTGGAAGAAAAAAATCCATTACTATTAACTATTATTCTAAAATAGCAAAGTCAATGGTATGATAACTAATTAATAGCTAAAAACGTTCCTAAAATAATTGCGCTCCAATAAGCGGCTAAACCAATATAAACAAATACCTTTGAAGATAAAAAGGAGCTATTTGAAATAAGTAAATTTGTGATTTTTTTTAGATTTTTAGACACTAATCAGCAAGTACACCCAGATATAAAAGTTTGCAAGCTTAAAATCAAAAATATCAAAAAAAATTAAAAAATGGTTGCTCCAAAAACTTTTACTTCATCATCCTCTTCACCGAGAACTAATCTTCCTAAATAATCTCCTGGTAGCTTTGTACTTGTCTGTTTAAATAATATTGTTATGTACAAACCCCTTCTCAAACACCCAAAAGCGCTATATTTATCTGAAAGATTTGAAATAAGCTCGTTTCCCGCCCATTGTTTACCCAATTCAACTTCGTTTGCGCCATAAAGCATTTGCGTTGAGAAGTCTCGTGTAAATCCACCATAATCTTTGATATTGGAAGATTTAATAAGATTATCCCAAATAGGTTTAGCAATCTTAATTATTTCCTCGTCAGGTTTATTTAGTAGGCTCATTTATTAAAAAAAGACTTAGGAAGCTTCCTTTTTTTTCTCATTTTCGTCGACAATATGATAAACAGGGACTTTTTCCATATTAAATTTGCCAGTTTTAGGGTCACGCCTTGAAACAGTTAAGCAATGCCAGTTGTCATCATCTAATTTCATATGATCACCTCTATAGTAGTATCCAGGCCAACGAGTTTCTTCTCTGAACATTGTATGCTCAGTAACACATTGTGAGGTTAATGCTCTGTGCTTTAATTCCCATGCTCTCATTAATTGATGGTAATCCTCTGCCCCCACATTTTCTAAGTCCTCTTCAAGCCATTTTAATAACTCTAGACCTTTGGTAAGCATATTTTTATTAGTCATGTAATTGGTTGCAATACCACCAACATATTCATCCATTATTCTTTGAAGTCTTTGTAGACCTTGTATCGGTGATATATAGCTTGGTGAAACTGTTCCACCAGTGATCTCATTTCTACCTACTGTGTAGTTTTCTAGTGGTTTGTATACAGCAGTTTTAAAATCTTCGCATTGTTTTTCGCTAACGTTGATACCATTAGCTTTTTTATCCTCAATATATTTAACAGCTGCTTTGGCGGCTAGACGCCCTTCAGTGAATGATCCAGATGAAAACTTATGTGCGCTACCACCTACTGTATCACCAGCACCAAAAAGTCCATCAATTGTTAACATTCTGTTATATCCCCAGAAGTATTCAGGAGGAGATAAATCTTCAGG
>NHJA01000037.1:0-11357 GCA_002171845.1 Candidatus Pelagibacter sp. TMED203 | reverse complement strand
TCTAGAATTTTAGTATTTTTATTTAATAGAGTTTTTTTTTTTTAAAAATTTATGAAAGTTAGAAATATATTTTTCAGAAGAAAGCCAAGTTTTATTATCCCAGTTTTTAAGAGGTCTCATTAAAGAGCTACAACAGCTGCTGCCATAGATGCTAGTCTAGCCTGTGTATCATCGGCTCTACTGGTGATTACAACAGGAATTTTACCTCCAACAACCACTCCTGCTGCACAAGCTCCCATAAAAAATATCATCATTTTCACTAAAGCATTGCCAGATTCTACATTAGGCACAAGTAATATATCGGTTTTTCCTGCTACTGCATTTTTTATACCTTTTATTTGAGCGGCCTTTTCAGAAACTGAGTTATCAAAAGCCATCGGACCAAAAACATTAGCGTCAATACCTTCATCGTTTGCTCTTTTAGTTAGTTCCTTTGCTTCAATTGAACTTGGTACACTTTCCAAGACCTCTTCTGTAGCGGATAATACAGATACTTTCGGTTTTGATATTCCAATTCTTTTAGCAAAGTCTACAGAGTTTTTTAGAATATGCATTTTTGTTTCTAATTTAGGTAAAACATTTAAAGCACCATCAGTTATTATAAATGGTTTGTCATTCTTTTCTAAAGTCATATGCCAAATATGACTTAATCTTTTTTTACCAATAAGATTTAGGTCTCTTTTTAAAACAGCTTTCATTAAAATATCTGTATGTATGTGACCTTTTACAATTATTTTAACTTTTCCTTCACTAGCAAGTTTAGCAGCGATAGGGGCAGTATTATTTTCGGTAGGTTCGTGAATTATTTGATATTTTGAAATATCCCATTTTATATCTTTCGAAATTTTTTCAATAGTTGATTTATCACCAACAAAAACTGGTTCGATTAAATTTGCCTCCACAGCTTGTTTTGCAGACTCAATTGCAACAGACTTACCTGCGTTAACAATCACTGCTTTTATTGGTCCTCTTTTCTTTCCTAATTTTAAAAGATTGTCAGGACAAATTATTTTCTTATTTGATAACATTTAGCGCCTTCATTTCTTTTTGTATTTTTGAAGGTATAGATATATCTTTATTTAAATTATCTTTATATATTTTATTTTTTCTTTCTCCAGGAAATAGAATTGAGCTAAAACCTTTGGCTTTTGGAAGTTTTTTAACTATTTTAATACTTTTTTTCATTTCTTTGATAAAATTGTTCTTTGGAAAAATTCTAGGATTTATAGTTAAGAATAAATGTCCAACATTTTGAGGGCCAGAAAAATCTCCAAATGGGTCTCTAGTTTTACCACTATGGCTACTGCCCGTTAAAATTCCGCTAAGAATATCTACCATCCATGCTAAGCCAGATCCTTTGTAACCTGCAATGGGTAATTGTGTACCTAATAAAGCCTGTCTAGCATTTGTGGTTATTTTTCCATTTTTATTAAGAGCGACTCCTTTTGGAATTTTCAATCCAAATTTTTCAGCTATTCTTATCTTTCCTCGATTGATAATCGATGCAGATGCATCAAAAATAAATGGAACTTTACCTGTAGGTGCTCCAAAACAAATGGGATTAGTTCCAAATAAAGACCTTTTTGCTCCATAAGGAGCCAAGGCAGGAGGAGCGTTAGTAAAACAAAATACTATTAAATTTTTTTTTACTGCTTGTTCAGCATAAAAACTAGACAAACCATAATGACCGCTTTTTTTTATAGCTACTAGACCCATGCCATTTTTTTGTGCACTTTTGATCGCACATTGAATACCCATGTCTGCAGCTACAAATCCAATGCTATTATCTGCATTAATATGAAAAATTGATGAAGTTAATTTTTTAACTTTAATTTTTGGTTTTGGATTTATTACCCCTTTTTTAATCCTGTCACAGTACATCTTTAATCTTGCAAGACCATGAGATTTAGCTCCTATAAGTTCTGACTTAACTAGATACTGAGCGCAAATTAAAGAATGATTTTTGGAAAGGTCATGTTGTTGGAAAATTTTCTGAAGATATAAAATTAATTCTTTTCTTTTCACTTAATTATTTTAGTACCCTTAGTTTCCCAATAATTTGTTCTCTGTTCTGGATTTTCAACCAAACCTTTACACATAAGACCATATTTTTGTGCTAAAGATGGGAAATCTTCGTTTGCTAATTTTATAAATTGATTAACTTTATCTTTAGTCATGACAGCCATAACCTTGGGGTTTAATCCCATAATTTCTCCTAAATCATAATTATATTTAAGTGAAATATCAGCGCTTTTTTCTAAACCCAAAATAATTTCTTTTTGTTTTCCAGTTTTTTTTAAACTTTCAGCTGCTACTTTATAAAAACTATAACAATTTAAATAATCTTTTTGAATATTTTCCATAACGTATTTTGCTATTTTCTTTTCTTTTACATTTTCTTTGCTCAAAAGAGCACTAGGTATTAATAATAATAAAGTTATTAAAAATATTCTATTCATAAAATTTTAACCTTTTCCTCTCCATGGAATTGTTTTGTCAATGATTTTCCTTATTGTGATATCAAATAACAAACCAAGCATTCCCATAATAAAAATAGTTATCCAAATTACCTCATATTGAAAATATTTTTTTGCGACATTTTCTACAAACCCAATACCAGTTGTTCCAGCTAAAAATTCAGCAGCAACTAAAGTACCCCAGCACATACCAGTTGCAACCCTTATACCGGTAAGAATTTCTGGTAAAGAATTTGGAAATATTACATGCCTTAATATTTGCCATCTAGATGCACCGAGAGAATGAGCCGCATGAATTTTTGAAAGTTGAGTTCCTGAAGCCCCTGCACGCGCTGAGATAATCATAATTGAAAGTGAGACCATAAATAATAAAAATACTTTACCAAGATTATCAATACCAAGAACTGAAATAACTAGCGGTGCCCAAGCTAATGGTGGAACCGGTCTATATAATTCAATTAAAGGATCAAAAAATCCTTTTGCAAATCTATTTAATCCCATGAACAAACCTAGAGGCACTCCAACTATTATTCCAAAAATTAAACCAAGAAAAACTCTAAGAAATGAATCCCAAATATGTCCCGTAGGCACTGGTATTTTGATTAAATTAAAATCTCCAGTAACAAAACTTAAAACCTTACTTTTGAAATTAGGTTTTATTTCACCCTTCTCATTGTGGACTGGATATTCTCCTGGCAACATATCAGCAATCCAATCAGGAAGAATAAAGCCAATAACTTTACTAACGTCCATCATCTTATACCAAATTAAAGGGATTTGTTTAAAACCTACATCTGGATTTAGCATTAAAGCAAATTTATTGAGAGTGTCTGAAGGCTTAGGAAGCCATCTACCTGACCCTTGCTCTGTACAGCTAGGACCACTAGACATAATTGTTCCAGATGGAAACAAAATAAAGTCAACCCATTTTAATCCTCCCTGCTCTCTTTTTTGAGCATTATCAAAATTTATTATTGATGTTTGCATATTTTTTAAAGTGTTAGGTGGAAATATACTTGCATACTCAATTCTTCTTGCAATTTTAAGAATATCCTTAGCAAAAGATGAGGCAATATCTTCGGGTGAATTTATCTTAGATCTATACTCTTTAATCTCTTTTTTAAGCGTCTCCATCGCAGATTTATATTGAGGATTATGGTTTCGTATTTCAAAAAATTCATCGCTAATGATATTTAACTCCGTAGCGGCAGCTTGAAACTTTAAACCTTTTTTTGTTTTGGGTATTGATGGAATTTCAACTGCGTTGTCTATAGAGGTACTTGAGGCACCCCATGTGCCTTCTTGTTTTGCTAATTCTATTCTTTTAATTTCTTCTTCTGTGCTTTCGTTAGGAAAATCTTTTCTATTAAAATTTTCAGTTAAATTATTTATTTTATTAGTTATTAAACCTACTTGTTCTCTTGTTTCATTTTCCAGTAGTTTTTCACTAGTAAGTAATGGAATTGTATTTTTTGTTTGATTAATAAAATTTAGCAATTTGTCTTTATCTTGACTATTGATTTTATTAGATTTTTCAACATTTAAAGATATTTTGTTTAAATTTTCAGTTTCCGTTTCTATTTTAGACGTACTTTTTAATTGGCGTTCTTCAATAGGGAACAGATATTTCAGTGAAAGAAGAGATTCATTTACTTTCCCAACCTGACAAAGTTCGTTTGCTGATTTTGGGAAAAATGATTTTGCTATATCCCAAGAATAATAAAGCCATACTAATAATAGAAAACTGCTTCCTACTATTACCCAATGAGCGCCTCCTTCTGCTCTTTCTGGGTTTCCAAATACAGCGTCAACTTTTTCTGTTTTAACTAATTTCCTGCCATATAAAACACAACCGATTATTGCGAAAAAAAATACAAATGTTAGAACGGCTGTAATCATTTAAATTTCTTTACCCATAATTTCTTCCTCCATATCCCAAATCATTGAAAGTATTTCCTCTCTTTTGGATACAAATTCTTTATCATTTTTAATTTCTCTTAAATCTTCTTTAAGTCCCCTTGAGGCAAAAGGTAGTTTGTACTCTTTATGAATTCTTCCAGGTCTTGGTGCCATGACATAAACTTTTTCACCAAGTAATAACGCTTCTTCAACTGAGTGAGTTATAAGAATAATTGTTTTTCCGGTTTCTTTCCAAATTTTAAGAACTAAAGATTGCATTTTTTCTCTAGTTAAAGCATCAAGAGCTCCCAAAGGTTCATCCATTAAAATTAAATCAGGATTATTGATTAAACATCTCGCCAGAGCTACTCTTTGTTGCATACCTCCTGAAAGTTGATAAGTTGGAGTATTACCAAAACCTTTTAATCCAACAATATCTAACCACTCATCAACTTTTTTTTGAGTTTCTATTGGGTTTTGTTTTTTCATTCTCAAACCAAAATTTACATTCTCAGCTACTGTTAACCATTCAAACAATGCTCCTTGTTGAAAAACCATACCTCTATCTACTCCAGGACCGTTAATTTCATTATTACCAAGAGTTATTTTGCCAGAAGTTGGACGAATAAAACCTGCAGTTATATTTAATAACGTTGTTTTTCCACAACCTGACGGACCAAGAACTGTGAGAAGTTCTCCCTTTTTTATTTTAAAATTTAAATCTTTAAGAGCATGAACAGTTTCTCCCTTAGGGGTCTTAAAAATCATATTCAAATTTTGAGAAATTAGATCGCTCATATAATAATTATATTAAATATTTTAAAAAAAAATAGGCACCAATTAAATAAATTGGCGCCTATTAATTTTACTCTATAAAATTACGGTAAAAACTTAGTAGTTACCGTTCCTCTTGGAGTGTCAAATCCTTTTAAAAACTTTGAAAGATTTCCACTTTTCATAGATTTTTTTGTCTCTTTTGGAGTTAAGAATTTAAAACCACCTAAAGTATCTTTCATATCAGCAACTTTCATTTCTGACTCTTTAGCCATGACTTTTAAATCACTATTACCATTTCTATATCTTTGATTAGCTTCGTGCGTTAATTCTACAAAAGATTTAACCATTCCAGGATTTTCTTTCATGAATTTATTCGTAACAGAAACGATATCTATACCCATAATACCGCCAGCACGTGCTTCGTCTACTGTTAACAGTCTAGTTCCAACAGCTGTAGCCGCTTTGATAGAGTTACCTCCAAACAAACATGCCATTACAACATCGCCACTAACTAATGCAGCAGCACCTTCTTCAGGATCCATTGCAATAATGTTCATTTTTTTTCTGTCAGCTCCAACTATCTTCATACTCTCCGTAAAAACATATTCAGCCATAGTTCCTAAAGGAACTGCAACTTTTTTACCCTCAAGTTCAGAAGCGTTTGCTTTAGTAATGCCGGATTTCTTAGAAGTAACACATGTCGTTCCTCCCATACCGTATTCCATAGCAACATCTACTAATTTTAATGGGGCTTTAGCTTTAACAGCATTAATATATGGCATTAAACCTTGAGAGTAAGAGATATCAATATCTCCCGCTAACATAGCATCAGTCATAGCAACACCATTAGTAAAGTTTGTCCATTTAACTGGAACACCTAGTGCATTATCGTATGCTTTTTTATTCATGTCCTCAAGATTAGGAGATGGCCATTCTAAAAAGTATGCAACTCTAACTTCTTTAGCAGCAGAATTTGCTACTGAAGAGTAAAGAGTAAAAGCCACAATCATCCCAAGAACTGTACTTATTATTTTTTTCATATTTCCCCTATATAGTTTGTTAATTAAAGAGATTTAAAATGAATTTTTCCCTGAAGTAAATACATAGAATCTTAGATTAAAAGGGTTTTATAATTATTATTACAACTTAGGATTGTACTGACAGTTTTGAATTAAACTAAACTAATTTTTTAAAATTTTTTTAAGTTTATTTATATTCATTGAGGGATTTAATGGATATTTTTTTCCAAATATTTTTTTAGCTGAAATTTTTTTTAAATTGTTATTATATTTTTTTCCAAATAAATAGACACTTTGTTTTTTTCCTCCAAAATTTATAATCCCCTTTTTGTTAATTATTTTATATAACAAATTAGCAGCATCATCATGAAAAATAAAATTTGTAATATAGTCATAGAATGCTTTTTTATGAACAAAAGGCTTTTCAGTCATGCTTGCCCTGACTATTAAAGAATTTTTATACAGTTTAACTGAGCTCTCACCACCAAGTTTCGACCATGAATAATTATTATTTGGCAACAGTGGATCGGTTTCTTTATAATTGCCTTTATTTCCCGGATAGACATAACTTGTCGAAAAATAAACGAGTTTAATTCCAAAATCAGAACATGCCTTAACAATATTAGCAGTTCCAATAATGTTTAAATCGATACTAAGTTTAATTTTTTTTTCGTGGATTTCCATTGGTCTTGATAAGCCAGCTAAATGAACTAAAAATTTGGGTTTTTTTTTATATAAATATTTTTTTATCGACTCATATTTTAAAATGTTTAATTCATTTTTATTTGGAAACAAAACATCATATTTTGATTTAGTACTTTTTAATACCGATCCAAATCGACCAGTTCCTCCTGTGATGACAATTCTTCTTTTATTTAGTTTCATGAATCTTAAGCTTTTTTTAAGTAAAATTTTTTAAAGTTTTTAAATGTAATATTTTTTTTATCTTGTCTAGATAAAATTGGATTTTTTATCGGCCATCTTATTCTTAAATCTTTATCGTTCCATAGAATACCAACTGCACTTTTCTTGTTTTGATATTGAGTATTCAAATAGTATATTATGTTCTCTTTTTTAAGGCCTAAAAAACCATGAGCAAATCCTGGCGGTATATATATTGACTTATTATTTTTATCGGAGATTACCATTTTGTAATATTTGCCAAATGTCTTAGAATTCTTTCTTAAATCGATAACTACATCTAATATTGCACCTTTAACTACAGCCACATACTTTCCTTGCCCATTTTTTGTTTGAAGATGCATCCCTCTCAATACATTTTTTTTAGAACTAGATATGCAGTTAAAAATAAATTTTTCTCTTTTAAAAAATTTTTGTTTAAAATTCTCTTGAAAAAAACCTCTTTTATCTCGATAAATTTTAGAAGTTATTATTTTTAAACCTGAAAATTTTGTGGACTTTACCTTCATCTAACTCTGTATACGCTATAGAGAAGGAAAAATAAAATACTACTTATAGTTGTATATTAAATTCTTGATTTAATTTAACAAATGTCTACTAATTTACCTTATGAGCTCATCAAATAGAACAAACATACCCAATTCTCTTAACGAACATTGGATGCCATTTACAGACAATAAAAGTTTTAAAAAAAATCCTAGATTAATTACTGACGCAAAAGGTGTTTATCTCACCAACCATGAGGGAAAAAAAATGATTGATGCAAGTTCAGGGTTATTTTGCAATCCTTTAGGTCATGGAAGAAAAGAAATTACTGAGGCTGTTTCAAAACAATTAGATAAATTAGATTACTGCCAACCTTTTAATCAAGGATATGGAGGTTCGTTTGAATTAGCTACACGGATAGCTAAAAAAACACCGGAAGGAATTAACAGAATTTTTTATACAATTTGTGGGTCTACAGCAGTAGAAACAGCAATTAAAATTGCAATCGCTTATCACCGATCCAGAGGTGACTCAAAAAGATTTAGATTTGTTGGTAGAGAAAGAGGTTATCATGGAATGAATATTGGAGCTACGACTGTTGGAGGGATGATAAATAATGTTAAAACATTTGCTAGTGTTTTGATGCCAGGAGTTCAACATATGAGACATACTCATTTACCTGAGCATAAATTTATAAAGGGTCAACCAACTACAGGAGTAGAATTAGCTGAGGATCTTGAAAGAATAGCCATGAACTTTGGTGGTGAAAATATAGCAGCGTGTATAGTTGAACCAATAGCTGGATCAACTGGTACGCTTGTTCCTCCAAAAGGTTATTTAAAAAGATTGAGAGAAATTTGTAACAAACACGGAATACTTCTTATTTTTGATGAGGTTATCACAGGTTGGGGGAGAACTGGATCTGCATTTGCAGCTCAAGAGTGGAATGTAACTCCAGACATCATGACCATGGCAAAAGCAACTACTAACGGAGTAGTACCTATGGGAGTGGTAGCTGTTAAAGAGGAAATTTATGACTCAGTTTTAGACGCTTCGAAAGCACCAGAAGGAACACCAGAGCTGTTCCACGGTTATACTTATTCTGGAATTCCAGTTGCTGTCGCAGCTGCATTAGCTGTTCAAGATATTTTTGAAAAAGATGATATTTTTAATAGAGCAAAAAAAATGTCACCATATTTTCAAGATGGACTACATTCACTAAAAGACTTAAAAGAAGTTGTAAGCATTAGAGGATATGGAATGATGGGAGGCATTGAAATGAAAATGAAAGACAAACCAGGAAAAGCTGGTTTTCAAACTTTCAAACACTGTTATGATGCAGGGGTTAATTTTAAAAATACTGGGGACACTTTAATAATCGCTCCACAATTTATATGTGANAAAAAACATATTGATGAAATTATAGAAAAATTAAGAACAGGTATTTCTAATTATANGAAGTCTTAAATGCGCATCGGAGTTCCTAAAGAAATNAAGCAGCAAGANCATCGAATTGGCTTAACACCTGAGAGCGTGAAAACTTTAACTANNAANGGTCATCAAGTTTTAGTTGAAAATAATGGTGGTTTTGAAGCAGGATTTTCAAACGATGACTATATAAATGCCGGAGCTAAAATAGAAAATAATGCATCAGAAATTTTTAAAAATTCAGATTTAATTGTTAAAGTAAAAGAACCTCAAAAAAAAGAAGTAGATATGATTAGAGAAAATCAAATAATTTATACATATTTTCATCTTGCAGCAGCCAAGAATCTAACAGAAGGTCTCATTAAATCTAAATCAATATGTATAGCTTATGAAACGGTCACTGATGAGAAGGGTAAACTTCCACTTTTAGCACCAATGAGNGCTGTAGCAGGGAGAATGTCTATTCAGGCNGGAGCACACTCGCTAGAAAAAAATCAAAAAGGCAGAGGTTTACTTTTAGGCGGTGCTCCTGGAGTTGNTTCAGCAAATGTTGTTATTTTAGGAGGTGGAGTGGTAGGTGAAAACGCTGCTTTAATCGCAACCGGGATGAGAGCTAAGGTTTTTATAGTNGATAAATCNTCTATAAGACTTAAAGAGTTATCTCAAATGTTTGGTGACAAAATTAATCCAATTTTAAGCGATGAAGCAGATCTAAATAATCTTGTAAAAGACTGTGATCTTTTGATAGGAGGAGTTTTAATACCTGGCGCNGAAGCNCCCAAATTAGTTACTAAAAACATGATAAAACTCATGAAAAGAGGATCTGTAGTAGTCGATGTTGCTATTGATCAAGGGGGGTGTGTTGAGACTAGTAAACCAACTACTCATGACAATCCCACTTATATTGTTGATGAAGTTGTTCACTACTGTGTAGCAAATATGCCTGGAGGAGTTCCACGAACCTCCACTATGGCCCTAAACAATGCAACTNTACCCTTGTTAATCAAAATTGCTGATCAAGGATATGAAAAAACTTTAAAAAATAGCAATAATTATNTAGCTGGCTTAAATGTTCATAAAGGCTCTATAACATATAAAGGCGTTGCAGATGCTTTCGGACTAAAATATATACCTCCTGAAAAAGTTATAAAAAATTAAACTTCACTATGAATTTTTCTTTAGAAATAACGATGAAAACAGATTTATCAACTTTGCCTAAAGTTAAAGACGTTTATGTAACTATGTTACCAGGTAATAATTTTAAAGATGTAGCTAACAAAGCTAAAGAACTAGTCCAATCCGGGTTTAACGCAGTTCCTCATTTTCCTGCAAGATCAATTAAAAATCTTAATGAACTTAAAGAGTATGTAAGTATGTGTAAGGATTTTGGCGTAAAACAAGCACTAGTNATCGGGGGGAGCGCTGATCCTGTTGGCAACTACCATTGCTCTTTACAGTTGTTAGAAACAGGTTTGTTCAAGGGCATGAAGATAGGAATCGCTGGACATCCTGAGGGGTCCCCTGATATATCCGATTCTAGTTTAGAAAAAGCTATGGAAGATAAAAAACCTTTTGCAGATTACATAGTGACTCAGTGGCTCTTAAATCCAGAACCAATAACAAAATTTATATCTAAACAAAATTTACCGGTTCATGTCGGAATAACGGGACCTTTAAAACTAACTAGTTTAATAAAATTTGCAAATATTGTTGGAGCAAAAAATTCACTAAATTTTTTAAAATCCAATGCTTCAAAAGCTTTAGATTTATTAAAACCATCAGATCCTAACGATTTAATATCAAAACTAAAAAGTTCAACGGGTAATTTTCACATTTATACTTTTGGTGGTTTAAAAGAAACAAATGAATGGTTAACAAAAAACAAATATGCCTAANAAAATACCNAATTCCTATAAGGTTGAAAAAGTAAATTATGACAAACTAAAACACGAAACTTCAGTAGATCAATCTGATCGGCATGTTCCNTATAANTTAAGACAAAGCGGACCAACTAAAGTTGAAATGTTGATTTCAACTAGAGTAAGGAAATCACCATATTGGCATTTATCAATGAAAGCTGGTTGCTGGAGAGCCACGGTTTATAATCGAGTTTATCATCCTAGAGGTTACGTAAGACCTGAAAAAGGGGGAGCGATGGTTGAATATAAGGCTATAAAAAATCACGTTACAATGTGGAATGTTGCTGTTGAAAGGCAAATTAGAGTTAAAGGTCCAGACGCAGAAAAATTTGTTGATTATGTAATNACTNGNGATGCTACAAAAATTTCNNCGATGAGAGGTCGGTATGTTATTCTTTGTAATTATAAAGGCGGAGTCCTTAATGATCCAG
>NHJA01000036.1:0-12044 GCA_002171845.1 Candidatus Pelagibacter sp. TMED203 | reverse complement strand
CTGGTGGAACAACCAAAGGTGGTTGGGACAGATATGGTTCAGACGGACAAAAATTAGGTAAATGTGGCGGTGGAAAAGAAGGTGGTGCTTATGCCGCTTGTTTAAGTGCCGAGAAAGCTCGTAAACTCGGCCCAAAAGGTAGAGCTGCTTTTGTTCGTAGAAAAAGAGCAGACCAAAAGAAAGCAGGTGATTCTAAGAAAGGTAGACAAAGGTCTAAAGGTAAAAAGCCAGTAATGAGTAAGACAGGTGCATAATGAACTTACTTGATTTAGTAGAAAAGAAAAATCCAAGAATACCGAGAAAAAAAGGACAACATCGTGGTTCTAAATCACATTCAGATTTATACACAGATGAAAATCCAAAAGGAACAATACACGGATTAAAATTTGCTACGGTAAAGGACGCAAGAGCGTCAGTAAGTAAAATTAGAAGTAGTGGTAAGAAACACGCTCATAAAATCCAAGCAGCAGTTGCTATGGAACAACGAGCAAAAGAAATGGGTAAGACAGCTCAAGCAGCAGTTTATAGAAGTTATATAAACTCAATGAAAAAGAAAACTAAAAAGAAGAATGAGATGTTAAATTACCCAAATTATATTAGAAACCAAGCACCGGTTCCTGCTAACCAAAAAGATGGTGAGCATAGATATTATAATCCCGATGTAAAAGAGGGTAAAAAGTGGAGCAAGAAATACAAAAAAAGTATTGATTGTAATAATCCAAAAGGATTTAGTCAAAAAGCACATTGTGCAGGAAAGAAAAAAAGGGAGAGTGTAATGAAACTTAAAGAGTTTGTTAGAAAAACAATTAGAGAAGCATTAGTTGAAAAACAAATGAATCTATTCGTTGAAAAAAATGTTCCAACAAATCCATCAAAGTGGTCTTACTATAAATCACAGGCAAAGAAAAAGTTTGATGTATATCCAAGTGCTTATGCAAATGCTTGGGCAGCAAAACAATATAAAGCGGCTGGTGGTAGTTGGAAAAAAGGTAAATAGTGATTAAGTTAAAAGATATAATAATTGAACAAGACAATACCATTGATAGAAAAGAGTGGTCAAAAGTAGAAAAAGTTATCACTCGTGGTATGGATAATGTATTTGACAAAGGAGTTAAGTATTTAAGAGATTACGAAAGGTCAAATCTACCACCAAAAGAAATGAAAATGTTAGGTGATTTCTTTGATGATTATTATTTACTAAAAAATAGATTTCAAAAAATAAACAAAGCATTGGTAATTGGAAAACTTTTAAAATGAAAAGTTTAAAACAACTACTATCTAAAGTAAAAAGTGGTAAGATGGATAAGAAAACCGCTAAAGACTTGGACAACTTGGTAACAAGAGGTGATGGTTTTGTAGTGATTACAAAATCAAAGAAAGATGGATACAATCGTTTTCACGCTAATCAAGTAGATGATAGAGGTATTGATGTTGTTCCACATATGAGAGACTTTAAGCCAGGTAAAGTCAGAGGTATGATGAGACATAAACCAGAGCACTTGCTGGCAGATATTGGTTGGAAAGATGTTAAAGATATTTATACGGAGAATAAAATGAATGAAGCCAGAGGAACTTGTTGGGTAGGATATCAACAAATTGGTATGAAAAAGAAAAATGGTAAAATGGTTCCGAATTGTGTAAAGGAAGATATAGATATTTACTATGAAGAAGATGGTAAAGGATATGGATATACATTTGAATTCATTACAGATAAAAATTTACAAGAAGCAGAGTATCAAGGTCGTAAAGTAAAACTTAATAAAATTATGCAAGGTGATGCTAAAAAGTTTAAAGTATATGTAAAAAACCCAAAAGGAAATGTTGTAAAAGTAAACTTTGGTCAAGGTGGGAAAGCCAAAGGTGGAACTATGAGAATTAGAAAATCAAACCCACAAGCAAGAAAGAATTTCAGAGCGAGACATAATTGTGATAATCCCGGCCCTAAGCATAAAGCTAGATATTGGGCGTGTAGAACTTGGTAGGTAATGAAAAATAGATTAACAGAATGGTTAGTTAAACCTTATCTGAATGAATCACCTGACTTAGATGTTAAAGTTGGTGATGTTATTTTAATGGGTAGGTTTAAAAACAAAAAAGTAAAAGTAAAATCAATCACTTACAATGAAAAGGGTGATTTACTTATCAATGGAAAACCTGCACTAAAATTTAGAAAATACGATAAATCAAAGTTATTATTACCAAGTAAGAAAAAAGATAAAGATTCAGTATCACCAGACNCTGATATGAAGGGCGTCGAAGATGAAAACCCAATCAAAAAAGAAGATTTTGCTGCAGTAGCAGGCGCATTGTACGGAGGTGATATTCCTTCACCAAGTCGTAAAATGGTTAAGAAAATGAAGAAGAAAGGAAACACATCAGTTCCTTATGGTAGTGGTTATAAAAAAATTGATGAAAGAGCAAAACAAGCAGTGGTTCGTGGAAAACTACACAAAAACATTACAGGATTTAATCTTACTTACAAAGGTAGAAAATACAAAGAAATAGATTTTGAAGCAAAAAAAATAGATAATAAAACAGAACTCGTTACTTTAAGAATATTAAATCCAAAAAAATTATTTGGACAAGATTTAAAAGTTAAATTTAGAACTATTTCTCGTGGCCCATTTATGAAAACCGATACGAGTAAAAAAGTAAACGAACAAAAAGGTGTTAAAAAAGTTATAGCAATTTATCCAGGTAGATTTCAACCATTTGGCCCACATCACAAAAAAGTTTTTGACGCTTTGAAAGGCAAGTTTGATGAAGTGTATATTGCAACATCAAATATTCAAAGACCACCAAGACATCCAATGAATTTCAAAGAGAAGAAAAAACATATGATGAAAATGGGTGTTCCTGCTAAAAACATTATTCAAGAAAAAAATCCTTACAAAGCAGATGTATTAAGAAAGTTCGGTGATGATACGGCAGCGGTTTATGTAGTTGGTAAAAAAGACGCTGGTAGATTATCATCAGGAAAGTATTTTAAAGATTTTAAATTAGCAACAAATAAAAAAAACCTTATTGGATATAAAGATAATGGATATGTTTATTCTGCACCACACGTTAAAGTAAGTGGTATATCAAGTGGNACAGAAATCAGAAATCTATTAGGTAATCCAAAACTTGACGATAAGAAAAGACAACAGGTGTTTAAAAAAACATTTGGATACTTTGATAAATCAACATATGAAATGATGACTTCAAGATTTGGTAAGTTATTTGAGTTCTTTCAACAACCACAAGTAAAAAAGTTAATGAAAGAAGTTAGTGGATTTGGAACAAGTATAAATGCGAGTGATATGTCAGATGAAGGTATGTATGATTTCTTTGGTTCATTAGAGGATTATTANAGAATATCACCAGAACACGCAGAGCATATTGGTTACGAGTTAATTGATTTTCCAATTAAAGACTCTGAAGATATGATGTTTACTATTATGGCTGATGAGTACGAAAAGGACAGAGCAAAAACCGTAACCTATGGAAGAACGATAAACCAAGATAGAAAAAATACAGATTCAGTCGATAATCCATTTCCTAAGTATAAAGAAAGAATGATACAAACATTATCAGGTTTAGGATTTGAAATTGTAAAATACTTCGGTGAAGAATCTTTCTTGAAAATGAAGGAATCACCTTTGCTAAAACAACAAGATGTTATCAAGGGTGTTAGAAAAGGTCACCATATAGAAAAAATTAAAGAGTCATTTATGGAAGATGTCAACTTATTAATAGAGGGTGGAGCATATGGACATATGAATCATCCATTTGATGATAATAATTTGATGTTTTCAGATTTGAAGAACATAATTATTATAGGGTTAAGTGGAAAGCTTAATCGTGAAGATAAAGTGTCTGAAAAACTTGACGGACAAAACCTAATGGTATGTTGGGTTGANGGAAAATTAAGAGCGGCTAGAAACAAAGGTCATCTTAAAAACAGAGGTAGAACTTCACTTAGTGCTAAAGGTATAGCAAGTAAATTCGCTGGACGAGGAAATATTAAAACAGCTTTTGTCGGAGCGATGAATGATTTAGAAAAAGCAATTGGTAGTTTATCAAATGCACAAAAAACAAAAATATTTGGTAATGGAACCAAATGGATGAATTTAGAGGTTATATATCCACAAACAAGTAATATTATAGATTATGATGTCGCTGAAATTATTTTTCACGGAACTATTGAATACGATGAATCAGGAAGACAAATCGGNTACTCAAAAGANTCTGCTCGTATGTTAGAAGGTATGATTAGACAAGTAAATCAAAACATACAAAAAAGATTCAAGATTGGTAGACCTAACTTTCTAAAAGTTCCGAAAGCTCAAAACTTCGGTAAATTAAAAAGTAGATTTATCGGTAAGTTAAATAAATTACAATCACAATATGGACTAAAGGATAGTGATAGNTTAGGTATGTATCACGAGTCATTTTGGAAAGAGTATGTGTTTAACGCATCAAAGCAATATAAGGTNGGTTTAAANTCAGACCAATTTGTTAAGTTAGTTAATCGTTGGGCATACTATGATAAGTCTTATAAGATACCACAAATAAGAAAAGACTTTAAATCAAAACCAAAATTCTTANATTGGATATTAGATACAGACAAAAAAAATCATATGAAGATTGCAAAAGATAATATAAAACCATTTGAAATATTATTCTTTCAAGTGGGAGTAGAAATATTGAAAAATATACAAGGGTTTTTAGCGGTATCACCTGATAAAGCAGCTCAAAAAATTAGGCAAGATGTTATTAGTGCGATGAATGATTTAAAGAAACCTGATAATATAGAAAAATTAAGAAAGTTAAAATTACAAATAGAGAAATTAGAAGCTATCGGTGGATTAAACGCAATAGTTCCAAGTGAGGGTTTGGTTTTCAAATACAAAGGAAACCTATACAAATTCACAGGAGCATTTGCGCCAATTAATCAGATATTAGGTAGTTTAAAATTTTAAGGAGTTATATGGCGAATTATAGTAAAGAAGCAGAAAGACAGAATAAAGCACTCAAAGATTTAATGAGTGGTAAAGAATATGAAAAAGATTATGTTCAAGTAGGATACGAGGGCGAGAAACAAGAAAACCTTGGTGGTAAAACCAGAGAATCAGAATTAAGTAAAGTAATGCAAGCAGCAAGAATGCCTTGGTTTTGTCCTAAGTGTAAAAAAGCAATGAAGAAAAGACTTGATGATAAGTTTTGGAGAATGATGGGTCATTGTTTTGATTGTCAAATAGATTATGAGAATAAGTTAAAAGTTAAAGGTGAATTTGAAAATTATGAAGCTGAAAAAATACTTAATAATCAAAAATCATATTTAAAAGATTTAGAACAAAGTTTAGATGACTTTGAAAAAACTGGCGGTAAAAAAGTTTGGTTGAATAATGTAGGTGTAAATACACCAGAGCTCGAAAAAGAAACTTGGGAAATGGGTAAAGAATCATTCGATGAAACAATCAAAGAAGCCAGACAATTAATTGAAGATAATAAAAAGAAAGTTGAAGAAGCACAAAAACAACTACAAGGAGCTAAATAATGCAATTCATACAAATGATACTAAACCTTTTCTTTGGTGGTAATAAAAAGAAAGAAGTCAAAGAACTTGACAAAGCAATCAAAGTTAAAGACAACGAAGTAAAAGAACTTGAAAAAGAAGTTGAAGTTCTTGAAGCAAAGAAAAAAGTAAACAAAAAAGAAGTAGCAAAACTTAAAAGAAAAGTAACCACTACTAAAAAACAACTTGAGAAAGCATCAGAAGCAGTAAAAGAAGATAATGTTGATGAAGCAGTAAAATTTCTTAAGAAGTTTTCAAAGTAGTTGATATTTATATATACATATATATGAAATACTTACTAAATATATTATTAATAGTTGGGTGCCTATATGGGCAAGATGTCCAAGAACCTAAGACTTACTCTTTCACGGAAGAACAAGTATTGGGATTTACCAATGCAATTAAAGAATTAGAACTAAAAGATAGTTTAAATGTATCNTTAGTTGAAGATTATGAATCTATGGTAAAGAGATTGGAAGCAACCGCAGCGATAGACTCAATGTTAATTGCAAACAAAACAACTCAAATCAATCTACTTAAAGACACAAACAAACTACTTGAACAAAAAGTAAAACTTGTCAGACCTAAATGGTATGAAAATAAATGGTTATACTTTACATATGGAGTAGTGTTTACTGCTACTTCAGTTAAATTAGCAGGTCAAATAGTAGACTAATGGCAGAACAATTAAAAGATGTAATTAAACAACAATATGTAGAATGTGCGAAAGACCCTGCATATTTTATGAAAAAGTATTGTATGATACAACATCCTATTAAAGGTAAGATACCTTTTGATTTGTATGAGTTTCAAGAAAAATCAGTCAATGAATTTAAAGATAATAGATTCAATGTAATCTTAAAAGCTCGACAGCTTGGTATATCTACCTTAACTGCAGGTTACGCTTTATGGTTGATGACATTTCATCAAGATAAAAATGTATTGGTAATTGCAACGAAACAAGAAGTAGCAAAAAACTTAGTAACAAAAGTTAGAGTAATGCACGCAAATCTACCGAGTTGGTTGAAACAAAAATGTGTTGAGGATAACAAACTAAATCTAAGATATATGAATGGTTCACAGATTAAAGCAGTATCATCAGGTCCAGAAGCAGCTCGTTCAGAGGCACTATCATTATTAATATTGGACGAGGCAGCATTTATTGATAAGATTGATGAGATATGGACAGCTTCACAACAAACACTTACAACGGGTGGTAGTTGTATAGCACTTTCAACACCAAATGGTGTGGGTAATTGGTTCCACAAAACTTGGGTAGAAGCTGAAGAAGGTCGTGGTATGTTCAATCCAATCAAACTACATTGGACAGTACATCCAGATAGAGAACAAGAGTGGAGAGATGAACAAAATACTTTACTTGGGCCAGCAAGTGCGGCTCAAGAATGTGATTGTGACTTCTTAACATCTGGTACAGGTGTGATTGACGCAACATTATTAGAAAACTTACGACAAAGAAGTTGTAAAGAACCAATTGAAAAGAGAGGCGTTGATAGTAATTGTTGGGTTTGGGAACCTGCTAACTACAACAAGAATTATATTGTATGTGCAGATGTTGGTCGTGGAGATTCAGCAGACTACTCTGCTTTTCACGTAATTGATATTGAGAACTTGGAACAAGTGGCAGAATACAAAGGTAGAATAAATACCAAAGATTTTGGAAATATGTTGGTAAGTATAGCAACAGAATATAATGATGCGATACTTATTATAGAGAATAATAATATTGGTTGGGCAACAATCCAACAAGTAATAGATAGGGATTATCCTAATCTATTTTACACAAGTAAAGACTTACAATATGTTGATGTTCAACACCAAATGAACAATAAAATCAACAGACAAGAAAAGAATATGATTGCTGGTTTTTCAACGACTTCCAAGACCAGACCACTAATTATTAGTAAGTTAGAAGAATTTTTTAGAGAGGAAAGTGTAGTGGTACATTCAAATCGTTTGATTGATGAATTACAGACTTTCGTCTATATAAATAATAGAGCAGAAGCAATGCGAGGATACAATGATGACCTTGTAATGTCTTTTGCTATTGGACTTTGGGTTCGTGATACAGCTTTAAGACTACGAACACAAGGAATTGAGTTAACTAAAAAAACCCTTACCAAGATGATGGATAATGAGGGTTTATACACCCAAGACGATGTCAATAAGAATGATAGTTGGGATTGGGATACAGGAAAAGAAAAAGAGGACTTAACGTGGCTCTTATAAAAGTGAGGTAAAAATGGCTGATACAACATTATTTGGTAGACTAAGACGATTATTTAGTACAAATGTAATCGTTAGAAATGTAGGTGGTAAGAAATTAAAGATTGCCGATACAGACCAAGTACAAAAACAAGTAAAATCGCACCTTGTTGATAGATATACAAAACTACACAACAATTTAGATTTAGTTGGAACGGGATATTCAACCGTACATCAAATTATGGCGGCGAGGTTAGCATTGTTTAAGGACTATGAATCTATGGATTCTGACCCAATCGTATCGTCTGCATTAGACATATATTCAGATGAATCAACTATGAAAGGACAATATGGAGAAGTTGTTCTTATAAAATCCGACAACAATAATATTAAAGAAATTTTAAACAACTTATTCTATGATGTTATGAACATCGAGTTTAATCTATGGCCTTGGGTTCGTAATATGGTTAAGTATGGAGACTTCTTTTTACATTTAGATGTAAGTGAAAAATATGGAATTACAAATGTAGTTCCACTATCACCTTATGAAGTCATAAGAGCAGAAGGAGAAGACCCGGAGAATCCTTACTACACTAAGTTTTATTTAGAAAGTATTGAGGGAGCACACCCATACTTTGGTCAAAAGCCAAGTGCTGGAAAAAAGATTGAATTTGAAAACTTTCAAATAGCACACTTTAGAATGGCCAATGATAGTAACTTCTTACCTTATGGTAAATCTATGATTGAATCTACAAGAAAGATTTGGAAACAATTAACACTTATGGAAGACGCAATGTTGATTCACAGAATTATGAGAGCGCCTTCTAAACGAGTATACAAAATTGATATTGGTAATATACCACCAAATGAAGTTGACAATTATATGCAAAGAATTATCAACAAGATGAAAAAGACACCTTTCCTTGACGAGACCACAGGTGAATACAATCTTAAATACAATATACAAAACTTAACAGAAGATTTCTTCCTACCAGTTCGTGGTGGAGATAGTGGAACTGAAATCAATGAGTTAGGTGGTATTGATTATGATTCAACTGAAGACATTGAATATTTGAAAAACAAATTATTAGCATCACTTAGAATTCCAAAAGCATTCTTAGGGTTTGATGAAAATGTCGGTGGTAAAGCAACACTTGCTGCAGAAGATGTAAGATTTGCCAGAACCATAGAAAGAATACAAAGAATTATAGTATCAGAGTTAACAAAAATTGCAGTCGTTCACTTATATTCACAAGGATATACAGACGCTGACTTAGTAAACTTTGAATTGGAATTAGCAAGTCCTTCAACAATGTATGAACAAGAAAAGATAGAATTGTTAGGACAGAAAGTTTCATTAGCTCGTGATATGATTGGTGATAAGATTTTACCTACTGATTGGGTGTATGACAATATATTCAATTTTTCTAATGAAGAAAAGAAAGATGTAGAAGATAAAATCATTGAAGACCAAAAACAAAAATTCAGACATTCACAAATTGAAATGGAAGGTAATGACCCACTCGATTCTGGAGAAGCAGTTGGTACGCCAAGTGATATGGCTCAGATAGGAACACAATCCGCTGAAGAAGGAGAACCAGAGCAAGAGTCACCAATGGGTTCATTATTTGATTTCGATGAAGGTGGAAGACCAAAAGAGATGAATCACTATGGAAAAGATAGTGGAGCAAGAGGTCGTGACCCATTGGGGAAACAAACTAAAAATAGAAGACCACTTGCATTAGCGCATTATGACGCTTTAAAGAAAACAATGGGTAAAAAGTCAAAAGCTATTATAAACGAGACCAAAAAAGTAGATGAAATGAATGATGAATATGATGAATATAAAAAAGAAAACGGAGTAGATTAATACCGATTTCTTGAAAGTTTTATATTTATTATTGATAAAATGCAGAAAAATACTTTGGAGCTCAAATGTCTTATGTAAAACATAATAAGATAAAGAATACAGCTATTCTTTATGAACTTTTATCTCGTCAAATAACAGTTGATGTGATGAATGACACAAAAAGCCCTAAATCAGTTAGATTGTTTAAAGAATTCTTTAGCAAAAATACTGAAATGGGTAAAGAATATGAACTATATTCTATTTTATTAGAAAAAAAATACAAAAATGACTCTCATGCTAATTCTTTAATAGAAGCAGTAGTGAAAAGTCGTAGAAAATTGTCCAATCGTCGTTTGGCCAATGAAAAATTTAATTTAATCAAATCAATCAAAGAAAATTATGATATAAAAGAATTTTTCAATACAAGAATACCTAACTTTAAAATAATGGCATCTATTTATAAATTATTTGGAAGTGAAACAGGTAAAGAGGACTTTGGGCCAGTTCAAAGAACTGATTCCGTAATTACTATTACTGAATATATTATTCAAAATAAAGTCAGTTCAAAAAACAAAATAAATGAATTTTCTGAACACGACGAAGATTTAAGATTGTTGAGTTATCAGTTATTAGTGGATAAATTTAATGAAAAGTATAAGTCTTTAAATGAAAATCAAAAAAACTTGTTGAAACAATATATCAACAATGTATCTAATACAAATTCATTAAAAGAATTTATAGACAATGAAGTAGCAAAAATCAAAAAAGCTCTAAAGAGACTACTTCCAAATGTCAATGATGATATTACTAAAATAAAATTATCTGAAGCTATTTCCTATACTGATACAGCTACAAGAGGTAAAGTCGTAAAAGATAAACACGTGGTTGCATTAATGAGATATTATGAATTAATCAAGGAGATAGAAAGTGTCCAAAGAAAACAAACTTAATAATTTAAAAGAGTATATAAAAATTCTTGTAAATGAAGTAATAAACGAAGAAGATAATGAAACACCTTCATATTTTGGTGGTGGTGAAAACATCAATGTATTCGGATATGATACAAAGCACTTTGATATTTGTAGGTCAGCAGTAATTTTATTTCAAAAATTAATAAAAGTTATTGATGCTCAGTCAGAAAAAACAGAAAAAATAAAAGAAAAAACTATCGAAGCAGCTAAAATAGTTGATGAATTATTCGGTATTGAAAAAGAAGTCGTGTCAAACCAATCAGCTAATTCAGAACAATTAGACAAATCACTCGAGATAGTAAGTTTGTTTAGTTATATGATTGGTGTTATTGGTGGTAAAATGAAAATGGATTTATCAAGAGAGATAGCGTTTATAACTATGCACCACGAAGAAATCCAAAAAAGATTCAAAGTTGATATGGAAGAAGCTTCAACAACATATTCAGCAGGTATTGCGCCAGGCGGACCAGGCCATTACTTCACACCTTTCGCATTCTATGGTGGTAGAAAAAAAGATAAAAAGAAAAAGAAAAAAATTGCAACAGCAGCTGGAATGAAGCCAGTAAATGAGAATTACTCAGCTATGTTTATTGAGATATCAAAAGCTATCAAAGCAAATAGACCAGATGAATTAAATGCAATTAGAGATTTAGCAGATGAATATGATATCGGAAGAGTTTTGTATATGGCTAGAACTAATGAAAAAGGTTTGAAAAAAGCAGTTGCCGATAGAGTAAAAGAACTAAAACAATTTATGAAAGGTAAAAAGTTAAAAGAATTAAAAGAAGGTCGTTATCACGATTGGAGAAACGACGAATCCCTAACACCAAAACAAAAAGTTGGTAAATCAGTAAGGGAAATCAGAGACGCATTAAACGAATTAGACAGAACTGTAAAGATGAATCTAAAACTAAAAACAGAATTAAATATGAAGTCAGAAGACTATTGGAAAAATACACACAAAGCATTAACAAAAATTTCAGAAAGATTAGTAAAGATGGCAAATAAAGTAGGAAATTTAAAATGAAACAAGTTATCGTAGATTATATACCATTTCAAATTACGCCTCAACAAATAAACGAGGCGATGAAAGAAAACAACGGAAAGTTAGTTGTTAAAGGTGTATTACAAAGAGCAGAGGCAAAAAACCAAAACGGAAGAGTATATCCAAGAGAGATATTGGTTCGTGAATCTAAAAAGTATGATGAGAATTTTGTAAAACAAAACAGAGCATTAGGTGAATTAGACCATCCAGATAGTTCAGTTGTTAATTTACAAAATGTTTCTCATAATGTAACTGAAATGCATTTTGAAGGAGATAATTTGGTTGGAACTTGTGAAATCTTAACAACACCAAGTGGTAATATATTAAAAGAATTATTTAAGAATGGAATTAAATTAGGAATTAGTTCCATTCTTAAATAATTCTTTTAATATATTA
>NHJA01000035.1:0-39285 GCA_002171845.1 Candidatus Pelagibacter sp. TMED203 | reverse complement strand
AAATGAAAATGATGAAATTGAAAAAAAGATTTTTTTACAAATAATTGATTTCTCGTGGAGATCTCATTTGCAATATTTAGAGCAATTAAGACAAGTAATCGGTCTAAGAAGTTATGGTCAAAAAGACCCTTTGTCTGAATTTAAAAAAGAAGCGTTCATTTTATTTGAAAGATTACTAGAAAAAATTAAAATTGATGTGGTTAAATTCTTACTAAATCTTAAAATAGTTATTTCTGACAATAAAAAAGAAGAAGAAAAGTCTGCTATTAAACCAATGGGCAAAAAAATTCAAAGAAATGAAAAATGTCCGTGCGGTTCTGGCAAAAAGTATAAACATTGTTGTGGAAGAATTTAATCTTGTAGTGGTGGCCTTGGTTTGAATCGCACAAACGACACATACCTTTTCAGGGTACTGCTCTACTACTGAGCTACAAGGCCTAAAATCTAAAAGTAATTCTACCTTTAGTTAAATCATAAGGCGTCATCTCAACCATAACTTGATCGCCTGCAAGGACTCTTATTCTATTCTTTCTTAACTTTCCAGCTGTGTGGGCTAAGATTTCGTGATTGTTTTCTAGTTTTACCCTAAACATAGCGTTAGGTAACAACTCTGTTACTTTTCCTTTGAATTCAAGTGTTTCTTGTTTAGTCAAAATTTTATCCTCTATTAATCTTAATCACGCATTTACAAATTGCAATACTATAAAAAGTTATGTTTAGGTTTATTTTTTGTCTCCCAGGGTGAACCTTGATCATCTAAGGTTATTTCTATCACCTCTGCCCTAATTTTTATCACTACATCGCCTGAAAAAATTAAATTAATTTCGTATGTTTTGTCTTGTAAAATATTGCTTTCCATAGTTAAAAAATCTAAAAAGCGTTCTTTGTCCTTAGGGTTAATATTTCTAGACGAAACACTCAAAACATTTTCAAATTTAAGTACAGTTCTAATTCTTTTATTTTTTCTAAAAACACCTTTTTCAACATCTTCCCACATGAACCTGCTAAGCTGTAGTAAAAAAATTCGATTTTTTTTTAAATTTGCTGTATCTAAAGTTGAAACGATTGAATCCTGAAGATGTGCCGAAATTACTTTTAAATCTTCAGAATTGTTTGCAATTAATTTTAAGTTTTTTATGGTCACTTTAAATTCGTCTTATAATCGCTTTACATTTTTTTAATTTTATTTCTAAATTTTCATAACCTCTATCTAAGTGGTATATTCTATTTACAATAGTCTCTCTCTGAGCAATCAATCCAGCTAAAACAAGGCAGACAGATGCTCTAAGGTCAGTTGCCATAACCTCAGCTCCTGATAATTTGGTTGGGCCAGAAATTTTGGCAATATTGTCATTAATTTCAATCTTCGCACCCATTCTCTTAAGTTCAGGGACATGCATGAATCTATTTTCAAAAATACTCTCTTTAATTTTTGATTTACCATTTGCTTGGGTCATTAAAATCATTATTTGAGCCTGTAAATCTGTTGGGAATCCTGGATAGGGTTCAGTTTTAATATTAATTCTTTTTAATTTTAATGATTTAAAAACAATAATTTTANTATTACTTATTTCCATTCTAACTCCCATTTTTTTTAAAACCTTAATTTCTGAACTAATTACTTTTGGATTTATATTTAAAAAAGATACTTTTTTTCCTGCTAATGCCGCTGCAATTAAATATGTTCCTAGTTCAATTCTATCAAACATTACCTTGTGATTTACTGAAACAAAAGATTTTACTCCTTTTATAAAAATATTTCTTTTTCTGTCTGAAGAAATATTACATCCTAATTTCTTTAAAAATAAAATAAGATCCTGTATCTCTGGTTCAATCGCACAATTTTTTAAAGTAGTTTTACCTTGAGCTAAAACAGATGCAATAATAGCGTTCTCTGTAGCACCTACAGAAATTGAAGGAAACTTTATTACATTACCTCTCAGTCCTTTTTCTGCACTTGCTAATATGTAACCATTTTTAATTTTTATTGTAGCACCAAGTTTTTTTAGTGCAAATAAATGAAGATCCACTGGTCGGCCTCCAATGGCGCACCCACCTGGTAAAGAAACTTTTGCTTTTTTATATTTTCCTAAAAGTGCTCCTAAAACTAAAATACCTGCCCGCATAGTTTTTACAAGCTTATATGGCGCCACTGTATTTATTTTTTTCTTATAATCGAAAATAGTAATAGTTTTCTTTTTTTTATTTAAATCAATTTTAAGACCAATATAACTTAAAAGTTCAACCATAGTAAATATATCTTTGACTAAAGGTATATTCTTAAGAATTATTTTTTTATTACTTAAAATAGCTGCTGCAAGAAGAGGTAAAGAGGCATTCTTGGATCCTGAAATAGATATTGAGCCTGATAAAATTTTTTTTCCTTTAACTTTTAGTTTTTTCATTCAAAACAAGTTTAAACTTTTGGAAGTGTAACCCCTTTTTGTTTCATATATTTACCTTTTCTTTTTGAATAAGATACCTCAGGCTTCTCATTGCCTTTTATGAAAACAAATTGTGCTACTCCTTCGTTGGCATAAATTTTTGCTGGTAAAGGTGTGGTATTAGAAAATTCTAGAGTAACATGCCCTTCCCAACCGGGTTCAAGAGGAGTGACATTAACGATTATACCACATCTTGCATAGGTAGATTTGCCTAAACATATAACCAGAACATTTTCGGGAATTTTAAAATATTCAACTGTGCTGGCTAATGCAAAAGAGTTTGGAGGAATAATACATTCTTTTCCAATTTTAGTAACAAAACTTTCTTTTTTAAAGACTTTAGGATCAACTACTCCAGAATTTACATTTGTAAAAATTTTAAACTCATTTGAAACTCGCGCGTCATAACCGTAAGAAGAAAGGCCGAATGAAATTTTACCTTTTCTTATTTGTTTTGAAACAAAAGGTTTAATCATACTATTAGATTTTACCATTTTTTTGATCCATTTATCTGAAAGCACTGTCATGTTTTTTTTTTTATTCTTTCTTTAAATTTTTTTCTTTTTTTTAAGTTGCTTTTTAAGGCTTGTTCACGTCTTGATAGACGAGAGTCTTTTTTTGCAAAAGATCTCATAATAAATTTATTCTTTGTCTGGATTTGTTAAATCTTCAAGAGTTATAGGTTTATCAATATCGTGCATTTTTTTTTGTGGCTCAGAATTTTTATTTTGGCTCATTCTTTTTGCTCTTCTTTCCTCAAGTCGAGCTTTTCTTTTGGCTTCTTTTTTCATAGCCTTTTCGCCACGTGTAGATTTATAATCATAGTGAATACCCATTTTTGCTCCTGCATTTATCTTAGTTTTAATCCCTTGGTAGAAATTATGCAAGCTTCTATTTCTTATAANTTTTTAAGATAATAAAAACTAGAGATAAAATTACCGCCACTATTACATCCTCAAGTGGTGAAGCTTCAGGATATCCATAATTCCAAATTATTATAAGCCAAAGCCAAAAAAACCATCTTATCAATTCTTTCTTTTTAAATTTAGTTTTAATCATAATTTAATTTTTTTTAAAAATCTTTTTTCGAATTAAAAATGAAATACTTAAAATGAAAAAAAAACATGATAGTGGTATGTAAATTCCTGGTTCTAATATCACTTGAACTAAATTTAAACTTGTATTTTTCTCTATTAACTTTTCGATACCTTGGCCTAAAGAATTTAAAATATAAAGAGATGGAAGCAAACCTAGAAAGGTTGAATAAAAATAATTGCTAACTTTCATATTGAATATTGTGGGCAAAACATTTTGTATTCCAAAAGGAAGCCCCGCCCCACCAGCAAATCTGAATATTAGAAAATACAAAAATTCATTTTTCTTAAACAAATATTTATATTTTAAAATTTTTGCTTCTAAATATTTTACAATCAAATCATGAAAATAATAATTCGCAAACATATAAAGCAATGTACTACCTATCGTTAAAGCTAAAACGCAAATCAAAGTTCCAACAAATTGACCAAATAAAAAACCACTTGCGATACATAATGGAGAGCCAAAACCGAGAAGGAATATCCAAAGAATACAAAAGAGAAAGAAGAAAATAATAAATAGGGTTATATTTTGATTCTTAAAATCTAATAAAATTTCGCTGTTATTTTTAATATAAGTGAAATCTTTTAAATCTTTAAGATCCAGATAACTAAAAACAACAAAAAGTAAAATTCCTAAGCAAAGTAGATAAATTATACCCAGTATTAGTTTAAAATTTATATTCATAGCGATTTTAACTGTACATAAGAGCTTTATTTAAATATATAACTAAAAACATTTTATGAAAAGAACATATCAGCCCAGTAAATTAGTTAGAAAACGAAGACACGGTTTTAGATCAAGAATGTCAAGAAAAGGCGGTAGAAAATTAATTGCTAGAAGACGTGCTAAGGGTCGTAAAAAATTATCAACATAATCTTCATGCCAAGACTTGAAAGCTTAAAAAAAAGTGATCATTTCAGATTGGTTTTAAAAGGAAGAAAATTACATACAGATTTTTTTTCAATTTATGCGAAAAAGATTTTTACAAAATCAAAAAAAAAAGATTCATTGAATATAAGTTTGGTCATGAAAAAAAAATTAGGAACAGCAGTAAAAAGAAACAGAATTAAACGAAAATTAAAAGCTATTGTGATAAATCTTGCTAAAATAAAGGGTGCAATTAATCATGATTATACTTATATAGTTTTTGGTAAATCAAAAGCATATGAGGAAAACAACAAAAATCTTCACCAAGTTATGATAAAAAGTTTTAAAAAATTAAATTATAGAAATGTTTAAATTTAAAAATTTAATTATTTACACAGTAAAATTTTATCAATTTTGCCTGTCTCCATTATTTGGTAGTAACAAGTGTAGATATTTGCCTACTTGTTCTGAGTATTTTATTGAGTGTATTAAAGTTCATGGAGTCAAAAAAGGTTTTTATCATGGATTAAAAAGAATATTAAGCTGTCACCCTATTAAGTTTTTAGGTGGAGGATCTGGATTAGATTATGTTCCAAAAAAAAAATCGAAGGGAAAAGCTTAAATGGAAGGTAGAAATGTCATAGTCGCTATTGCTCTTTCTTTATCAGTTATTCTTTTCTGGGAAGCTTTTATGACTGTGCCAAAAAAAAAGGTTCAGAATAATGCCACAACTCAAAGCAACCAAGTAAAAGAAGAAAGTGATTTTAAAAAAGATGACAGTATAACACCTAGCATAAACGAAACCAAAATACCAAAGTCCATCTCTAGAAATGATTCTATAGACAGTGTTCAAAGAATTAAAATTAATAACGAAAAAATTGAGGGATCTATTTCTTTAAAAGGGGGAATTATTGACGATGTATCTTTTAAAAATCATAAGCAGTCTCTAGAAAAAAATGATAACGTTGTTTTCTTAAACCCTAAACAAACAATAGATGGATATTTTGTAGAAACTGGATGGACGAGTGTAGGAAATAAAATTAAAGTTCCAAATATAAATTCTAATTGGAAGGTTAAGGGCAATAATGTTTTGTCTCCGGATAAACCAATAATTTTAGAATGGAATAATCAAGAAGGGCTTACTTTTAGAAAAAAAATAAACTTAGATAAAAAATATTTATTCAATATTGATCAAGAAGTTCAAAATAATACAAATCAAACGATACAGTTATTTCCTTATGCTCAAATAACAAGGAATAAAAAACCTGACGATCTTATGGGCTTTTATATTCTGCATGAAGGTTTTATTGGAGTTTTTGACGAAGAATTAAAAGAAGATGACTATGACGATGTTGAAGATAAAAAAATTGTTAGAGAAGCTGACAGTGGATGGCTTGGCATTACAGATAAATATTGGGTGACGGCAATAGTACCACCAAAAAATGAGAATTTTAAATCTACATTTTTATTTAAAGATACTTTTAAAGCCAACTATATTTTAAATAATCCAATTAATTTAGCTCCATCAACCACAAAAAATAATCAAGTCAGATTATTCGTTGCTGCAAAAGAAGTTAATACTATTGACGGTTATGCTGAAAGTCAAAATATTGAAAAGTTTGACCTGGTTATAGATTGGGGATGGTTTTATTTTTTTACAAAACCATTATTTTTTATAATTGATTATTTATTCAAATTGACTGGTAATTTTGGTGTAGCAATCATATTAATAACAGCAGCTATAAGAATTATTTTTTTTCCACTTGCAAGCTATTCATTTAGATCAATGGCTAAAATGAAAGCTCTTCAACCTGAAATGATAAGACTAAAAGAATTACATAAAGAAGATAAAGTTAAGCTTCAGCAAGGAATTATGTCATTGTATAAAAAAGAAAAAGTAAATCCAGCTTCGGGATGTTTGCCTATATTAATACAGATTCCCTTCTTCTTCGCTATTTATAAAATGCTTTATATTTCATTGGAAATGAGGCATCAGCCATTTTTTGGTTGGATTAAAGATTTGTCGGCACAAGATCCGACTTCTATATTTAATTTGTTCGGTTTAATTCCTTGGGATCCCCCTGGCTTTTTAATTATTGGTATTTGGCCAATTTTAATGGGACTAACAATGTTTCTTCAACAAAAATTAAACCCTGCACCAACAGACCCTATACAGGCAAAAATATTTATGTTTTTTCCTCTTTTTTTAACAATTATATTGGCACCGTTTCCCTCTGGTCTAGTAGTTTATTGGACAGTTAATAATATATTAACTATAGCTCAGCAATGGGTAATTATGAGAAAGACAAAAGTCAAAACTGTTTAGATGTCTAAAGAGAACTACCTGAAAGCAATTGAAAAATTTTGGCCAAAAGATGCGCCAAAAATTGAGAATATACCTAAATACGTCTCTAAGTATAAAAAGGAGATTATAGTTATCAAATACGGTGGGAATGTTTTAATTGATAGAAATATTTTTGATAACTTTATCGAGGATATTAGCATATTAAATAAATTAGGACTTTCAATTATAGTGGTTCATGGCGGAGGGCCAAGAATAGAAAGGCAACTTAAAAAAGAAAAAATTCAAACCAAATTTATTAATGGATTAAGGGTAACTGATGAAAAAGTAATAAAGATAGTTGAAGAAGTATTAGTTGATTTTAATAATGATATTGTAAACTCGTTAAATAAAAAGGGATCTAACGCAATTTCCATTAATACCAAGAGTAGAAATATAATTAAGGTTGTGCCAGATAACAAAGAACTTGGATTTGTTGGAGTGCCAGATAAAATTAATTCGGATATTATTAAAGATGCATTAAAAAAAAATCAAATTCCTGTAGTTGCGCCATTGGGTCTAGACGTAAATAATCATGCTTACAATATTAATGGTGATACTGCAGCAAGTGCTATAGCTAAAAAAATAAAGTCTAGAAGACTTTTGTTAATGACTAATGTTGAGGGAGTTTATGATGATAGGAAAGACTTAATATCAGAAATAAAACCTTTTGATATAGAAAATTTAATAAAGTTAAAAATTGTTCAAGGAGGTATGATACCTAAAATCAAAAATTGTATAGATGCTGTTGAAAATGGGGTAAGAGGTGTAGTTATTCTTGATGGTAGAAAACCGCATTCAATTCTTTATGAAATATTTTCTGATAAAGGTGCGGGAACCTTAATAAGAAAATGAGAGAACTTAATAAAATAAAATGTTGGATCTTTGATTTAGATAATACTCTTTACTCAGGCCAAACAAAAGTTTTTGACCAAGTAGATAAAAAAATGTCTTCATTTATATCAAGTAAACTGAATGTGAGCCTCGAAGAGGCAAAAAAAATTCAAAAAGATTATTTTCATAAATACAGCACAACGTTGTCCGGAATGATGAAACACCATAAAATTGATGCGATGGAATTTTTGGATTTTGTTCATGATGTTAATTTAGATTTTTTAGGAAAAAACAAAGATCTTGAAAAAGAAATTACTAAAATTACTGGAAAAAAAATCATTTTTACTAATGGATCAAGGGCTCATGCCGAAAATGTAACTAAAAGGATTGGTATTAATAAGCTTTTTGACGGTATATTTGACATTGTGGATTCAAATTTTATTCCCAAGCCATCTATTGGGGCATATAAAATATTAATTGAAAAATACAAAATTGAGCCACAATATTGTATATTTATTGAGGATATCGCTAGGAATTTAAAACCTGCACATGAACTTGGAATGAAAACTGTTTGGATTAAAAATGACGAACCTTGGGCTGCAGAATTTTCAAATGAAAATTTTGTAAATTATAGAATAGAAAATTTAACAAATTTTTTAAAGGAATATAATGAATTTAGAAAAAATTGAAGCAAAAATAAACGAAGCTTTTGAAAACAAAGCTAAAATAGATAATTCTGATAATTCGATTAATGAATTAGTCGGGGAAACTATAAACTTGTTAGATAATGGTAAAATTAGAGTTGCAGAAAAAAAAGGTGATAAATGGCAAGTTAATCAATGGATTAAAAAAGCTATATTGTTAAGTTTTCGAGTAAATAAAATGAAAGCGTCAAAAGGGCCTTACTCTACTTGGTACGATAAAGTAGATGGTAAAACACAAGGTTGGAGTGAAGAACAAATTAAGAAAGCTGGTTTTAGATATGTTCCTAACGGTGTTATTAGAAAAGGAGCTCACATAGCAAAAAATGTTGTGCTGATGCCCTCTTTCATAAACGTAGGTGCTTATGTCGATGAAGGAACAATGATTGATACTTGGGCATCTGTCGGATCATGTGCTCAGGTTGGAAAAAATTGCCATATCTCTGGTGGGGCAGGTATCGGTGGTGTTTTAGAGCCCATGCAAGCAAATCCAACTATTGTAGAAGATAATTGTTTTTTAGGTGCAAGAGCTGAAATAGCAGAGGGTGTAATTGTTGAAACAGGATCAGTTTTATCAATGGGTGTTTATATCGGCGCGTCAACAAGAATAGTGGACCGTGCTAGTGGAGAAATTCATTATGGAAAAGTGCCTGCATATTCAGTAGTCGTTCCTGGCTCAATGCCAAGCAAAAATAATCCAAATGGACCGTCACTATACTGTGTAGTAATTGTAAAAAAAGTAGACGAAAAAACTCGAAGCAAAACATCTATAAACGATTTATTAAGAGACTAAAATTAATGCAAATAAATGAATTAAAATTAGCAAAAGATTTGATTCGTAAACCAAGTATCACACCAAAAGATGCTGGTGCAATAAACTTGTTAGCTAAAAATTTAAGATCTATAGGTTTCAATTGTAAAATAATTAATTTTAAAAATGTAAAAAATTTATATGCAAAACTTGGGAAATCCTCTCCAAATTTTTGTTATGCAGGACATACAGATGTAGTTCCACCAGGAAATATAAAAAACTGGATTACTAATCCATTTAAACCAATTGTAAAAAATAATAAATTAATTGGTCGAGGTGCTAATGATATGAAAGCCTCAATAGCATGTTTTGTGGCTGCAGTAAGTAGATTTAAAAATAAAAATAAAAATTTTAAAGGNTCNATAAGTTTATTNATTACNGGNGATGAAGAAGGNATTGCNNTNAANGGAACNAAAAGAGTTGTNAAATANTTAAAAAGANAAANAGAAAAAATTAATTTTTGTATAGTGGGNGAACCNACTAATCCAAATAAACTTGGNGAAATGATAAAAATNGGAAGAAGNGGAAGTTTAACNGGTAGNCTTACTNTNATAGGTTCNCAGGGTCATGTNGCNTATCCACACAGAGCTAATAATCCCTCAAATACNNTAATTAAAATTTTAAAAANNATNAANGATTTAAAACTNGATANAGGAACAAAAAATTTTCAACCTTCAAATTTAGAAATAACAAAAATTAATATTGATAATCATGCGGATAATGTAATTCCAGGGTCTGCGGAAGCCGTATTTAATATACGATTTAATGATAAACACTCATCAAGTTCTTTAAAAAGAAANCTAAATAAAATATTTAAAACAGTTAGTAAAATTAATAAATCTAGATTTAAAGTAAATTACGAGGTTTCAGGCGAAGCTTTTTTAAATAAACCAAATAAGACAACTTATATGGTTCAAAGTATCATAAAAAAGATTACTGGTTTAAAACCGAAGNTGTCTACTTCTGGCGGAACATCTGATGCAAGATTTATTAAAAATATTTCTCCTTGTTTGGAATTTGGTTTGGTGGGTAAGACAATGCACAAGATAGATGAGAGCGTGTCTATTTCTGATTTAAAAAAATTAACTAAAATTTACGAAAATATTTTAGTAAGTTATTTTAAGTGAAAACGGGAATTATAACTACCGATACTTATTTGAATCACGAAACTGGTCAGGGCCATCCTGAAAGGGCAGATCGAGTTTCGGTCGTAATTGAGAACTTAAAAAAAAATAAAAAATTAATTTGGAAAAAACCATCAAAGTTTGACAACAAATATTTAAAAATTGCTCATAAATCTGATTATATTGATGAAGTGGAAAATTCCTTTCCCAAAAAGGGTTTGCATTTTTTAGATGGAGATACAATTGTGTCTCCAGGTAGTAGGCAAGCTTCGTCAGATGCGGTTGCATCAATAATAACTGCTATTGACAGCGTACAGAGTAAAGAATTTAAAAATGTTTTCTGTCCAGTTAGACCTCCGGGACATCATGCGGAAAAAGATAAGGCCATGGGGTTTTGTATATATAACAATGTAGCAGTAGGAGCCCACTATCTTATAGAAAAANACAAACTAAATAAAATCGCTATAATAGATTTTGATGTTCATCATGGAAATGGAACACAAAATATTTTTTATGATAATGANAAAGTTCTGTATTTATCAACTCATCAATATCCATTTTATCCAGGTACTGGTGCAAGTCATGAGAAGGGAAAATATAATAATATTTTTAACATCCCTTTGCCTAGTGGAACTAATTCAAACGAGTACTTTGATGCATATAATCATTTATTAAAAAAAATTGGAGAGTTTAAACCAGAGTTTGTTCTTTTCTCAGCTGGATTTGATGCTCATATAAACGATCCACTTGCAAACTTTAACTTAAAATCTAAAGACTTTTATGAAATTACTAGAAGGACTCTTGAAACTGTAAATAAATTTTGTAACGGTAAAGTTGTTTCAATACTCGAAGGTGGATACGATTTAGAAGCTTTGGCTGAAAGTGCAAATGAGCATATTAACGCATTACTTAAATATTAATATTTGATTTTAGACAAATATAAACCTTGTGCTGGAGCAGGTGGTGCACAATTCGATCTTGTTTTTGATAAAAAAACTTTTTTAAATTTCTTTAAAGACCATTTACCTTCNCCCAAATATTTTAAACATCCGACCATAGATCTTACTTGTTGTTGTAAAAAAGATTTAGAAATAAAATCTATAGTTATTTTATCATCTCTTTTTTTTATTTTAGCTTTTTTTAGAGTTTTAATTGGCGAATTAGCTGANCATGACGAAGATCTAAATGTTGAAAAATCNTGTGTCCCAAGTAGNATATTTGATCCTTTTTTCATTTTTGAGATATTCAAGTTCTTNCTTATATGCCAGGCTTTATTTTTAAGAAGAGACAAACGAGAGGATCTATTTACAATAATGTATCTGTATTTTCTTTGTTTCGCATCATATCTTGAGTGAAACTTTCTACTTACTTTTTTTACTTCTAAGACCGATACTGGATGGCTGCCAATATATTTATTAATTCCTTTGATAAATTTTTTTTTTTCAATTTTTTTTTTTAAATCAAAATGAGCAATTTGCTCTTCAGCATGAACTCCGGAGTCAGTCCTGCCGGCTCCATTAATGATAGTTTTTTCTTGAGAAAAAAGAAATATTGCATCTTGTAAAACTTTCTGAACAGAAATACCATTTTTTTGAAACTGCCACCCCACAAATGGTGTTCCATCATACTCAATTTTGATTTTATATCTATTCACTTATATTAAGTTTAAATAAAATTTTTTTTAATTGTTTCAAAATCTTTTGAATATCCTCTTCTAAACTCCTCAATTTTCATGAGATTTTTACCTTCTTTTTGAATTTTGTTTACCATCAGAAAATTCTCTTTAAAGGGTAAAATTAATTTTTCTGAGTCCAAGAAATTTTTCGTGTCGTTTCGTAAGAGAACTTTTGTATCGAAAATCTTATACTTGATTGATTCTACTTCAAACCAAGCGCCTGGTTTAGGTGAAAATGCACATATTTTTTTGTGGGCTTTGTAAGCTGTATCATTAAAATCGATTTCCATTTCATTTTTTTTTATCTTATCAGCATATGTGGCTCCTTCTGGATTCTGTCGAGACGGATAATGAATGCTGTGACTTGAAGGAAAGAAATAGTCATTTAAAGTCTTCTTCCCCGCTTCCACTAAAGTATTATATACATCTCCATACGTGTCGTTTTCTCCTATTGGAATAGCAGTTTGTAAATAGGTTGGACCTTCGTCTAAGCCCTTCTCCATTCTCATAATAGAAATGCCTGTCTTTTCATCACCGTTTATTATAGCTCTATGAATAGGAGCAGCTCCTCTCCATCTTGGCAGCAATGATGCGTGAACGTTTACAGAACCGCATGAAGGAATCATTAAGACTTCCTCAGGTAAAATTAAACCATAAGCTACTACTAAAATTACATCTGGTTTCATTCTTTTAATATAATCAATTTCGGATTTNGTAAATTTAGATGGGAAAAAAACATTTAAATTTTTTTCTTTAGCATATTTATGAACTGGAGATAAATTTACTTTTTGACCTCGGTTGGATTTCTTTGGTGCTTGTGTGTAAACCGCTTGAATATTAAACTCAACATTTGAATGAATATACTCCAAAAACTCTCTGCCAAATTCGGGTGTTCCCATAAAAATAAGATTGAATGACATAAGTAAATTTAAACTACAATTCTTTGAGAAGATTTTTTTTGTTTTAAAAGTTTTTTAATTATCATATTTTTTTTTAGTTTTGACAAATAATCAATAAACAAGATGCCATTTAAGTGATCGACTTCGTGTTGAATGCACGTTGATAAAAGACCATCAGCTTTAAGTTCTTTTGTTTTCCCATCAAAATTTATATATTTTAAATGACATTCGGCTGGTCTTTCAATTTCTGCAAATTGACCTGGTAAGGACAAGCAGCCTTCTTCATATACTGATGTATTTTTTGATCTGAATATTATTTCAGGATTAACAAGAAATAACGGGGTTTTTTTTTCTTCATTTTTTGAGATATCAATAACTATAATTCTTTTTAAAATTCCTATCTGTGTTGCAGCAAGGCCGATACCAGGAGCTTTATACATGGTTTCAAGCATGTCTTTCATTAGTTTTCTGGTTTGGTCATCGACCTTTTCTAAAGGAGAACTTTTTTTTCTTAAAATAGGATCTGGCTCTATAAGAATTTTTCTCGTTGTCATTTTAAATTTATAATATAATTAAGACCTTAAAGGTAGTGCAGAAGTTATTACTTGATTTCTAAATTTTATTAATTTTGCTTTGTTAAGTATATTGGTAATAAAATATATAGTTTCAGGATCAAGTATACTTATTTCGTCTTCACCTATAATCTCAACAAACTTTAAAGCCAAAAGACCTGTTTCGTCATTTTCGGCTAAATCCAATAAGTTTTTAGGAACCGAATATTGCTTAGCTATTTCATTAGTTTTAATCTCCTCTGGTATAGAAAAACCATCAATCTTTAAGGACTCGACTAACGCTAGGTCCTTAGCTGAAAAAAAGTATTTTTTATTTTTTCTTATTTTTTTGTAAACATTATTTAGATCTTTCTGGGTTTTTTGTACTGGAGTGTTTATATCTGTATAAAATCTTATTACTCTCGACCTATGAAGAATTTTATCATCAAATTTTACTTTGCCAAGTTTACTCTGTTCAGTAATTATATTTCTTTTAAATACAGCTTCATATTCTTTGACTATATCTTCGCTCTCTTCTTCTGCTATCTCCTTTAAATTGTCACTAATAAATTCTTTAAAAATATTTAATAAATTAGCTCTTTTAGAAATATCTTTGAGTAATAATAAAAGTTTAATTCTGTTCTCTGGATTGTCGGATAATAAATATTTTTGAAAAATTAAAGCCCTAGCATCAACTTCATCAAGAGATTGATACAATCCTTGAGCATTTATCAAACTGTTCACATCAAATGATATTTTTTTATAAATTTCAAAAAGTTTGTCTTTATCAAATTTGTTATTATTGGCAGCTAATTCTAAAGTTTTAATTTTATCTCTATCCTCAAAATCTTCTATAGTCACTAAATTTGCTGAGTTAAGATACTCCCAGATATATTTATTAGTTTTTTCGTTTGGCTCATATTTAAAACCAGGAACGGTTATAGAAGATAGATAAAAGTTTAATAAATTATCATCTTTGACTTTTTTGTCTGCTTTTTCCGATATGCCAAGTAAAAAATTTATTTTTGTGTTAAAAAAACTGTCAGATAATTTTTGTTCTTTCAACAAATCAAAAATAAGCTGAGCTTCATTTTTTTTATCATTAAATATCAAACAATAGATTTTAAATTTCTCGAGATACGAATCTTTAATTTCTTTATTAATAAATTCTGATTTTTTACATCCCTCATTTAAATTTGCTTTAGCTATATTTTTATCTACTAAATATTGAATAACCTTAGATCTGTTATGGAAATCTTGATTGCTGTTCAAAAACTCCTCTAAAATATTATCCTTGTTATTCTCTATAAGCCAATCTAACTTGAGTTTGAGAAATTCTTTATCGGAAAGGTTTTTTTGAGGTAAATATGAGTAAGTCATTATAGTGTTCAAAAAAATTTCTTCTGAGGACTTTGATAGTTTAATCTTATTTATTCTTTTAAAGATATTTTTAATCTCATTGCCGTCAGTATTTTTCCACATGTACAAATTTAAATCGTTCTCTTCAGGATCGTATATTCCATAAAGCGGAATATCTGGTTGCGAGATATCTTTATTTTCAGAAATTTTTATATTAGCTTCGAGAGACTCTTCATTTTGAAAGTTAATTTTAATTTTTTTTTCCTGATTATCTACCTCTACTGCTTCTGATGAAGTTTCATTGGTTATTTCTTTTTTTTCCCAAATATCAACTGACTCTTCTTCTGATGAAGATTTTGATACAAACAAGATTAAAAAAAAAAATAGATATAAAATACTATTTAAGTTTAATAATCTCATCTGTGATTTCTTTATTAATTTTTTTTTCAGGAGAAGGAAAATCAAACTTATCTAACACAAAAACTGCAGCAACAAATAAAATAACAACTAATAAGAATTTGATAAGTTTTCTCATTAAAGTTTGTTTGAGACTTTGTCGACTTGTGAATTTGTATTGCATTTGCATAGTTTTAAATATATTTAAACTTAATAAATAAGACAAATTTGTGATAAATCAATTATTTAGTTAGGAATTTGATTGAAAAAAAACCTTGTTTTAACTGGTATGATGGGTGTTGGTAAATCAACCATAGGTAAATCTTTGTCAAAAAAGTTAAATATGAAATTTTTTGATACTGACTCAATGATCGAAAATGAAGAAAAAATGACCGTAAAAAATATATTTGAAAAAAAAGGTGAACAACATTTCAGAAAAATAGAAAAAAAAACTATACTCAAAATTTTAAATAGTACCAATTCTGTAATAGCCTTAGGTGGAGGAGCATTCATTAATACAGATATAAGAAATGAAATTTTAAAATCTTGTGTTAGTTTTTGGATGTTTATGGGCGTAAAAAATTTAATAAAAAGATTATCCGATACAAGCAAGAGACCACTTTTAGACGGTCAAAATTTAGAGGACTCTTTAAACATTCTTCATGAAAAAAGAGGAAAAATCTACGAGACTGCGAATTTTAAAGTTGATTGCAATAATAAGGAAAAATCTGAGATAACAAATGAAATTATAAAACTTTATGAAAAAAACTAAAATTACTGTTTTAAATAAAAATTTAAATTACTCTTTGTTTGTTGGATATAACTCAATACGTTTATTGCCAAGAGAGATAAAATTAATAAATACAAAATCGAATAAAATTGGTGTTGTGTTAGACAAAAAAATTCCAAAAAAATACAAAAATAAAATCAAAAAACTTTTAAAAAATTATAAAGTTTTTTTCTTTGAATATTCAGTAAGCGAAAATTTGAAATCTTTTTCAAACGTAAATAATCTTCTTGAAAAATGTATAAGGTTAAACTTCAATAGAAATGATTTTTTAATTGCTGTAGGCGGAGGTATAGTTGGAGATTTTTGTGGCTTTGTTGCCAGTATATTAAAGAGAGGAGTTAACTTTATAAATATTCCAACAACTTTACTAGCACAAGTAGACTCAGCAGTTGGAGGAAAGACTGGGGTGAACTCTAAACACGGTAAAAACTTAATAGGGTCTTACTATCAACCCAATTTAGTTATTTGTGATTTATCATTTTTAAATAGTCTTCCAAAAAGACAAGTGACTAACGGTTACGCAGAAATTCTAAAACATGCTATAATTTCTGATAAAAATTTTTTTAATTGGCTTCAAAAAAATTCCCATAAAATTTTAAAAAATAAAGATGTTAAATGTTTGGCTTACGCAATCACTAAAAGCAATAAAATAAAATTAAGTTTTGCTAACAAAGATGTGAGAGATAAGAACATAAGAATGACTTTAAATTATGGCCACACTTTTGCACATGCGATTGAGGCAAGATATAGTTATTCGAAAAAAATTAATCATGGTGAAGCAGTTCTTATCGGTATGATGATGGCAGCAAAATTATCTTTTATTAAGAAGGTGTGTAGTAAGGCAACTTTATTAGAATTAATAAAAATTTACAAAAAAAATAATTTAGATTACAAGTTAAAAAGATTCCTTGAAAAGAAAGAATTTAATTCTATAACCAAATTCATGATACAAGATAAAAAAAATGATGATAGTAAAATTAACTTAATTCTTTTAAAAAAAATAGGTAAAACTACAAGGCCTGGTCAATATAAATTGGCTCTTAGTGAACTTAGAAAAAATAATAAAAAATTAAATAATCTTAATTTCTAAAGCATGTATTTTATTTTTTAAGTCTTCTTTTAAAATTCCCATAATTTTTCTCTGTGCCTCTAATTTACTCAAGGTGTTTAGTTGATTTGACTTTATTTCTAATTTTAAGTGAAATTTATTTTCTTTAAAAAACTTATGTCCTCGATGAAGATGAGAGTTGTCTACAATTTTAATTTTTTCAACTTCTAAATTACTTTTGATTTTTTCCTCAATAAGTTCAATAAATTCCTTCATAAAATAAAATTTTACTATATAAATCTTAAATTGATATGAAAATAATTTGTGATTGGGAAAAATGCAAAAAAATAGGCAGTTATAAAGCTCCAGTAGAAAGAGATAATAGCAAAAAAACAAGAATGTTATGTCTGGAGCATATTAAAATTTTTAATAAAAAATGGAATTACTTTCAAAATATGAGCAATGAGGAAGTGGAGTATTTTATTAAATCTGATTTAACTTGGCATAAATCAACAAAAAGTTTTGGGTCCTCAGAAAATTTTTTTAACCTATTATGGAATAATGCACTGGAGGACAAATTAAATATTTTTAAATCCTCCAACTTTGAAAAATTTAAAAAAACTAGACTAACTAATAATGATAAAGATGCTCTCGATATTATGGAGTTAAAATATGAGGCTAAATGGGAAGAAATACAAAAAAAATTTAAAATCCTTGTAAAGAAATATCATCCTGATAAAAATCAGGGTAATAAAAAATTTGAAGATAAGCTTAAAAAAATTACTTTAGCTTATAGCCAATTAAAAATGACAATGGGGAAAAAATGAAACAAAATTCTTTTTCAGAGCAGAAGCCTGATATCAAAATTTCTGTAAAACAAACTTTTGGAATTGATACAGAGATGGAAATAGAGGGGTTTGGGAAAAAAAATGAGTATGTTCCAAAAATTGATCAAGATTATAAATTTGATAGAGATACTACATTGGCAATCCTATCGGGATTTGCTTTTAATAAGAGAGTTTTAATTCAAGGATATCACGGTACAGGAAAGTCAACTCACATTGAACAAGTAGCAGCAAGATTAAATTGGCCATGCGTAAGAGTGAATCTTGATAGTCATATCAGCAGAATAGATCTGATTGGAAAAGATGCAATTGTATTAAAAGATGGAAAACAAATAACTGAGTTTAAAGAGGGAATACTGCCTTGGTCTATACAAAATCCAGTAGCTTTAGTATTTGATGAGTATGATGCTGGTAGGCCAGATGTAATGTTTGTAATTCAGAGAGTTCTTGAAAGCGACGGTAATTTTACTTTATTAGATAAAAATAAAGTTCTACATCAACACGATTATTTTAGAATGTTTGCTACTACAAATACTATTGGACTAGGCGACACAAGTGGACTCTACCACGGAACTCAACAAATCAATCAGGGACAAATGGATAGATGGAATATAGTTTCTACTTTAAATTATCTTCCATATGAAAAAGAATTAGAAATAATTTTAGCCAAAAATAAAAATTTTAATAATAAAGAAGGAAAAGAAAAAGTTTCAAATATGATCAAAGTTGCTGATATGACTAGAAAAGGTTTTATTAATGGCGATATATCCACTGTAATGAGCCCACGAACTGTTCTTCATTGGGCTGAAAATACTAAAATATTTAATGATACCGGATACGCTTTTAGAGTTACTTTTTTAAATAAATGCGATGAAATAGAAAAAAAAATTATATCAGAATATTATCAAAGATGTTTTGGTGAAGATTTACCAGAGTCTTCGATAAACGTAACTATTTCGTAAAATGTATAAAAAAGACGAGTTAATTCAAAATTTTAAAACAGCTATTGCATCTACAACAAAATCAGTCTCAAATGTAAAAGATATTGAAGTTGTTTTTGGTAATGAAAAACTAAAAACAAATAAAAAAATAATTAAACTTCCTGATTTAGAAAATATCAATGAAAAGATCGACTATACAAAAGCTAGAGCTTTAGCTGACTCAGAAGCTCTTAAAGTAAGGCACAGTAACGAAAAAATTCTTAAAACTTATGAACCAAAAGGAAATATTTCAAAAAAATTATATTATATTGCAGAAAAAATTAGATACGAAAAGTTAGGATCTATAGAGTTTAAAGGAATCAAAAATAATATCGATAAATTCTATAATGAAAAATTAGAAAAAACTGATTTTGAAAAAAATGAAAACAAATTTGTTGAGGCATTTGAAAATTATTTAAGGTCAAATATTTTTAATCATAAAAATAATAAAAATTATAAATCTTTTAAAAAAGAATTTGATGAAAAATTAAAGAAAAGTCTTAAACCTCTTAATAGTTTAGTTGAAGATCAGATAAAATTCAATTCAATGATGTCAGAGTTAATATCTGAAATGAAAATTGAGGAAGATACTAATGATGACCAAAGCAAAGAGAGTAAAAATGAAGAAGACTCTAGAAGTAGCCAGACAGAGGATAATGATCGAATAACCCAAGAAAACCAAGAACAGAATAATGAAATGGCGATAGAAACAAGCGCCGAAGTTGCGGATGACTTAGCGGAAGATAATGATGAAGACTCAGACGTATTAGAGATAGACAAATTTTTTGATAGTCAAAATAAAAAAAAAAGGACTATCAGCAATTTTGGTGACAAAAAGTACAAAATTTATACAGATGAGTATGATGAAATCATCCAAGCAGAAGAATTAGAGTCTGATGATGAGTTAATAAGGCTTAGACAAAATTTAGATCAACAACTTTTACAACTCAAAAGTTTTATATCTAAACTGGCAAATAAATTACAAAGAAAACTATTAGCAAAGCAAAATAGATCTTGGGAATTTGATTTAGAGGAAGGAATTCTTGATACTTCTAAGCTCACAAGAGTAATAATTGATCCTTTCAACTCACTCTCTTTTAAAAAAGAAAAAGATATTGATTTTAAGGATACCTTAGTAACGATTCTGATTGATAATTCTGGCTCAATGAGAGGCAAGCCTATATCTGTTGCAGCTATTTGTGCAGACATTTTATCTAGAACTTTAGAAAGATGTTCAGTAAAAGTTGAGGTTTTGGGCTTTACAACAAAACATTGGAAAGGTGGATCAAGTAGAGAAAAATGGATGAACAATGACAAACCAGTTTTTCCTGGGCGATTAAATGATTTAAGACATATAATTTATAAGTCTGCTGACGCACCCTGGAGACAAGCAAAAAAAAATATGGGTCTAATGTTAAAAGAAGGACTTCTTAAAGAAAATATCGATGGAGAAGCTTTAAGGTGGGCATATAATAAGATGTTGAAAAGAAAAGAAGAGAGAAAAATACTAATGGTTATTTCAGATGGTGCGCCAGTAGATGACTCCACTTTATCTTCTAACTCAAGTGATTACCTGGAAACAAATCTAAAAAATGTTGTTAAATGGATTGAGAAAAATTCAAATATTGAATTACTTGCTATCGGTATAGGTCATGACGTAACTAGATATTACGAGAGAGCAGTTAAAATTACAGATGTTCAAGATTTAGGAGATGTTATGATTAATCAATTAACTGATCTATTTGTAAAAAAAAATAAAACTGTTCATTAAATTTTATTAAAGCCTGTTTTAATTCTGTATTTAGAAGCATCTGTTATTTTTGCAAGTAATAGCCTAAATGGTATTAACATCATTAAAGCTATTATAAATTTTACACATAAATCACCAAAAGCTAGAGGTATCCAATTTATACCGGTTTTATAAAATGAAATTGAAAAAAATAAAAAAGTATCAACAATCGATCCTGCTGCCGAGGAGACAAAAGGAGCGACATACCATAAACGATTATTTCTTAACTTATCAAATATTGAAACATCTAAATTTTGAGCTATAAAAAAAGCAAATCCAGATCCTATTGCTATTCTAATTGAAATCAGATCATTAAAGTTTGTTGAAATAAATAATGTTAATAAAACACCTAATATAAAACCCAAATAAACAATTTTTCTTGCAGTTGTTTTTCCAAAGGCTCTATTAGCCAGATCTGTAATCAAAAAAGTTATTGGATAACTAAAAGCACCGTAAGTAAGTATTTTATCAAGTCCATAATGTCTGAAAGGAAATTGAACAAGGTAATTAGATGCTATAACTACCAAACCCATTGAAAATGAAAGTATTAAAAATAACTTATTAATTTTCATAAATTAATACTATTATGCTCTAGCAATTATTGAAATTTTAATTTTTTTTGCTTTTTTAGAAAGGTTTTTATTTTTGGCTTTTTTAAGAAATTTGTCCAGTCCTCCTTTGAAATCGACAGTTCGCAAGGCAGAATTTGTAACGTTTAATCTTATATTTTTTTTTAAAATATCACTTTTAAAACTTACCTTTTTAAGGTTTGGAAGAAACTTTCTTTTAGTCTTGTTGTTAGAGTGACTAACATTATGACCTTTCAAAGGTGATTTTCCGGTAAGTTCGCATCTTTTAGACATAATATAAATTTCTGCAATTATATAGTTCCTGAATTGTTATTGGTCAAGAGATTAAAAAGCGGAAAAACTATGAGTTAATTCCAATAGCAGCTGTTATATTTTTAATTTTCTCTTTTTCTAAAATTTCAATTAGTTCTTTTTTAATTTCTTTTACAATTCCTGGCCCTTTGTAAATCATTCCAGTATAAAGTTGAACAACATTTGCTCCAGATATGATTTTTTCGAAAGCACTTTGACCGGAGTCTACACCCCCGACTCCAATAATTTTAATTTTCCCCTTGGTTTCTCTATAAAATTTTTTTATCAAATTTGTTGACAAATTTCTTAAAGGTAAGCCTGAAAGTCCGCCCTCTTCATTCTTGCTATTATCATATAGGTCTACTCTATTTCTATCAGTTGTATTTGATATAATTATTCCGCTAATGTTATGTTTAAGAACTATTTCATTTATTTGATTAATGTCTTGATCCTCGATGTCAGGTGAAATCTTTATAAATAATGGTTTGTTAATTTTTTTTTTTAACTTTAGATTGTTGAGTTGTTCTAATAACTCAGACAATGATTTCTTTTCATGGAAATCTCTTAAACCTTCTGTGTTAGGAGATGAAATATTTATAGTTATATAGTCTGCTCGACTATGAAGCTCTGACAAACAAATAATAAAGTCGTTAATTTTATTTTTAGTGTCTTTATTTGGACCAATGTTTGCTCCTAAAATTCCATTAGGTTTATTTTTTGAAATTCTTTTTGAAATTTTTTCTAGACCATCATTATTAAAACCAAGTCTATTAATCAAAGCTTGTTCTTTTTCTAATCTAAATATTCTTGGCTTTGGATTTCCAAATTGTCTTTTTGGTGTAATTGTACCGACCTCAACAAAACCAAAACCAATTTTATATAGTGAGTTATAAACTTCAGCACTTTTATCAAAACCAGCAGCCATACCTATTGGATTTTTTAATTTTTTATCAAACATATTTGTTTCTAATATATTTTCATTTTCAACTTTAAAAAAATGCTCAGGAATAATATTAAGCTTCAATGATTTAATTGCTAAATCATGTGCTACTTCTGGATCTAAACCAAAAATGATAGGTTTTAAAAAAGGGAACATTTTATTTATTTAATTTTATCATCTATTAATTTTATTGTTTCTTTTAAACCAAAAAAACTTATAAAGAATCCCATTCTCGGACCATCTTTTTCACCAAATAAAACTTCGTAAATTAGCTTAAACCAATCTCTTAAATTTTTACTATATCCTTGCTCTTTGCCTACCGAATAAACGATTGTTTGTATATCTTCAGGTTCCAAGTTTTGTGAAATTGATTTTAATTTTTCTACTAATTTTTTTAGTGCTTCTTTCTCTTCAGTATTAGGATTTTTAAATTTTTTATTTGGTTGTACTTTGTCATTAAAATAATTAATTGCATATTTTGTGAGATCATCGAGAATGGGGTGATCCTTAGATTTTATATTCTCATGAAATCTTTGAATAAATTTCCAAAGAATATCTTTTGATTTTGCATTACTTGATCCAACTAAGTTCAAAAGCATTGAAAATGGCATAACAATTTTTTCTTTAGGCGGTTTGCCATTATGAACATGCCACACAGGATTTAACAATTGTTCACTCTTGTTTTGATTTTGATATTTTTCAATTAACGAGAGGTACTCATCAACAGTTTTTGGAACAACTTCGGAATATAATTTTTTAGCCCTCTTGGGATTTGGATACATATATAAAGCTAAGCTTTCAGGAGAAGCATACCTTAACCACTCATCTATAGAAATTCCGTTACCTTTTGATTTTGAGATCTTTTCACCTTTTTCATCCAAAAAAAGTTCATAAGCAAATCCATTAGGAGGTGTTTTTCCCAGTACTTTACAAATTTTATTAGATAGAATTGCACTTTCAGTTAAATCCTTTCCGTACATTTCAAAATCTACATCAAAAGCAAACCATCTCATTGCCCAGTCCACTTTCCACTGAAGTTTACATTTTCCATCAGTAATTTTTGTTTCTAGTTTTTTTCCATCATTATCAAATACTACTGTACCTTTTTGTTTGTTTATTTCAGTCATAGGGATTTCTAAAACTTTTCCAGTATCGGGACATATTGGGAGAAAAGGACAATAAGTTTTTTTTCTTTCAGTTCCAAGAGTAGGTAAAATTATATTCATAATTTCATCATACTTTTCAAGCACTCTTAAAATTGAACTATTAAAGTAACCTTTCTTGTAAGTTTCAGTTGAGCTTATGAAATTAAATTTAAAGTTAAATTTTTTAAGAAATTCTTTTAATTTTTCATTGTTGTGTTCACCGTAGCTTTTGTATTTCCCAAATGGATCAGGAATACTTGTAAGTGGCTTGCCCAAATTGACTTTTAATACCTCTTTATTATCAATGTTTTCAGGAACCTTTCTAAGACCGTCCATATCATCAGAGAATGTAATTAAGTCACTATCAATTTTTTCAACATGATTCAGAGCATTAATCATCATAGTTGTTCTAGCAACTTCTCCGAAGGTACCTATGTGGGGTAATCCACTTGGACCATAACCAGTTTGAAACACCACCTTTTTTTTTGATTGTATTAAATTTTTTCTTTCTTTTAGAAGCTTTCTAATTTCAACAAAAGGCCATGAAGAAGTTGATTGAATTAAGTCCTTATCAAGCATAACAGTGGTTTATTAACTTTTATATATAAAATACAGATATAAATACAAGATAATAAGTTGAATTTTATAACTATTTAAATAGTCTCATTTCTATATGGCCATAAACAAAACAATCTTTTTTATAATTGGTGTGCTTTTAGTAATTCTAGGAGCATTTATGTTGATTCCGTACATTGTTCAAATGATCTATGATGAAAATAGTCACAGTTTTTTATCATCAGCTTTTGTAACGATTTTTATAGGCGTATTATTTATTCTGGCAAATTTAGATCAGGATTATAAATTAAATCTTCAACAGACTTTTTTATTTTCATCTCTCGCTTGGATTGCAGCTGCTCTTTTTGGAAGTCTTCCGTTTCATCTATCCGTTCTTGAATTATCTTTTAGTGAGGCTTTTTTTGAAAGCATGTCTGGGATCACTACAACTGGATCAACTGTTATTAATGATTTAGATAATAGTCCAAAAAGTATTTTAATTTGGAGAGCAATTATGCAATGGCTTGGTGGCATAGGTATAATTGTAATGGCAATTACAGTATTGCCGCTATTAAAAGTTGGTGGAATGCAATTGTTTAAAATGGAGGGGTCAGATAGCACTGAAAAAATTTTACCAAGAACTGTTGAGGTTGCTTCAATAATTATCCTAACTTACTTACTTTTAACTTTTTCATGCGCTACTTTATATTGGATGTTTGACATGTCTGTTTTTGACAGTATTGCTCACTCAATGACAACGATCGCTACTGGTGGATTTTCGACACATAATAACTCCATAGAGTATTTTAAAAGTTCAAATATAGAGATTATTGCAACTGTTTTTATAATTTTAGGAAGCATACCTTTTATTTCCTATCTTAAGTTTATTAAGGGTAACAGAAAAATTTTTTTTAGTGATGTTCAAATTCGAGGGTTTGTTTATTTGATTGTTCTCTCAATACTTGCAATGTTTTTATACTTATTTTTTAGTAATAATGAAATTTCTTTGATAGACAAGTTGAGAATTTCTTCTTTTAATGTAGTCTCAATTTTATCAGGCACAGGTTATGTCACAGACGATTTTGGTTTATGGGGAGAATTTCCATTAATTTTTTTTCTTTTTTTAATGTTTGTTGGAGGTTGTGCTGGCTCAACAACTTGTGGAATTAAAATATTTAGATTTCAGTTATTGTACATATTTATAGGTAATCAAATTAAAAAATTATTTTATCCAAATAGTATTTCAGTAATAAAATACAATAATCAAAAAATATCTAATAATTTCATTCATTCAATTATTATATTTATTTTTTCTTATCTTTTTCTATTTTTGTTATTAGCAATTCTTTTATCAATAACCGGTTTAGACTTTTTATCTGCTATTTCTGGTGCGGCTACCTCTATTTCAAATGTAGGCCCTGGACTTGGTGAAATGATTGGTCCTAACGGTAATTTTAAAGAGGTCTCAGATATTTCAAAATGGCTTTTATCATTTGGGATGTTACTGGGTAGACTAGAACTATTTGCCGTGTTAGTTTTGTTTTTTCCTTCTTTTTGGAAAGATTAAAAATTGTTTATGGAAATTTATAAAAAACAAACTCTGTCTAAATCTTTTTCAGTTTACTTTGATAAAAGGATGTTAAGAATTCTTCTTCTAGGCGCAATAAGTGGTTTCCCGTGGGTTTTAATTGGCAGCAGCTTAAGTCTTTGGTTAAAAGAAGATGGTTTAAGTAGAAGCACTATAGGTTGGGCAGGTTTAATTTTTGCAGTATATGCTTTTAATTATCTCTGGGCACCAATTATAGACAGAATAAGAATTCCTTGGTTAACAGAAAAAGTAGGTCATAGACGCGGGTGGATCATAACCATGCAAACTTTAATTTTAATCTGTCTTTTTTGCTGGAGTTTCACAAATCCGACCGCAAATTTAACTCTAGTAATAAGTATAGGTCTAATAATTGCAATCGCATCTGCAACACAAGATATTACTGTTGATGCTTTGAGAATCGAGCAAATTGGTGAGCACGAAGGTAAATCAATGCAAGCTGGTGCAGCAATAGCAGTTGTTGGTTGGTGGACAGGCTATAAATTAGGAGGCGTTGTAGCTCTTAACGCTGCTGAGTTTTTTCAACAAGCAGGTTTTGAAAACTACTGGCAAATAACTTTTTTGGTTTTAGGTATAATTATTATCGCTTGCAACATTGGTTTACTTTTTGTCAATGAGCCACAACCTACTAATAGAGCGCGGAGCCAAAAACAAACAGATAAAATGATTGAAGATAGGTTAGGATCTTCCAACGTAATGACAAAAGTAATTGCATGGTTAACAGGAACAGTAATTGGTCCTGTAATCAGTTTTTTTAAAAAAAATGGTTTTAACATTGCGATAGCGATTTTGGGTTTTGTCTTTCTTTTCAAAATTGGAGAAGCTTTCCTAGGTAGGATGTCGGTTATCTTTTATAAAGAAATAGGATTTACCAAGTCAGATATTGCGCTTTATTCTAAAGGACTTGGTTGGGTCACAACTGTTATTTTTACTTTACTAGGTGGAATATTTGCAATTCGTTCTGGAGTAATTAAAGCAATGTTTGTATCTGGAATATTAATGGCTTCGACAAATCTATTGTTTTCTTTGTTGGCTTGGTCAGGAAAATCTGAATTATTGTTTGCTGTTGCTGTAATATTTGATGATATGGCGGCAGCTTTTGCAACAGTAGCATTTGTAGCTTTTATTTCCATGCTTGTCGATAGAACTTACACGGCTACACAGTATGCTTTACTTGCTTCAATTGGAACTGCTGGAAGAACTACTTTAGCGGCATCGTCTGGGGCTTTGGTTGATTGGTTAAATGGAGATTGGGGAATTTTTTTTATAATTACGGCAGTGATGGTAATTCCGTCTCTTGTATTTCTTTACATGATTAAAGATAAGCTTAAATTAAATGACTAGATATTTTACTAATAATTTCTCAGTAATAAATATTCACAAAAAACCATCAACAAAATCTGAAATTGTAACTCAGATGATTTACGGAGATAGTTTTTCAATATCAAAAAAAACTCAAAAATGGTTAAAAATAAAGATTAAAGAGGATGGTTATAATGGTTATATAAAAAATAGAAATTTTTCAAACTTTTTGAAACCAACGCATAAAATAAATGTTTTAAAAGCTCAAGTTTACAAATTTGCAAATAATAAAAAAAAAACTGGCGAGATAACATTTGGCTCAAAAATCAAGGCTATAGATAAAAAAGCAAATTTCTTAAAATTTTCCAAAGGTTGGATAAAAAAAAATAATGCAAAACATTTTCTATATCAAGAAAAAAATCCCTTTAGAAAAGTTACTATCTTTAAAAATGTTAAATATAGTTGGGGTGGTAAATCTTTTAAAGGAATAGACTGCTCTGCTCTTTTACAAGTTTTTTTAAACTTTAATAATAAATTCTGTCCAAGAGACGCCAAAGATCAAATAAAATATTTCAAAAAAAATATTAATTTGAAGAAAATCAAAAAAAATGACATGATTTTTTGGAAGGGGCATGTTGCTATAGCCATCTCAAAAACAAAACTTATTCATGCTTATGGTCCAATGAAAAAAACAGTTGTCATGGGAATTGACCAGACAATAAGTAAAATAAGAAAAACTGCAAATTTAAAAGTGTTGGGAATTAAAAGGTTTTAAAGGCAAGAGGCAGTTTCAGTCTCCCTCCGCTACCTCTTGTTTATAAGAATAATTGATTCGTTTAAAAATCTTAAGTATCTTTTTGGTTGTATGTTGATAACGGTAGATATAAAAAGCTAAAATTATAAGAGTTACCTATGATGAAAAGTAGTCAAATTGAAAAAAACACTGGTCTGATTGTTAGACTTGACGACGTTACAGATCATATGAATTGGACATTAATGGACAAATGTCAAAACCTATTTAATAAATATAATATTAAACCATTATTAGGGGTAATACCTAATAATGAAGATAAAGAATTTAAAGTATTTCCCCAAAGAAAAAATTTCTGGACTATTGTAAAAAACTGGCAGGAGAGTGGATGGGAAATTTCAATGCACGGGTATAACCATGTTTATGATACTGAGACAAACAAAAAAGATTTTTTCGGATATGGGGGAAGATCAGAATTTTATGGACATTCTCTGGAAGCACAAAATAATAAAATAAGTAAAGGTTTAAATATCTTTAAAGAAAAAGGAATAAGAGTGAGATCTTTTTTTGCACCCAATCATACCTATGACCTTAATACTTTTAAAGCATTGAAAATGAATGGAATTGACAATATTATTGATGGTTATGGATTATTACCATACCAAGAATTTGATATTAATTTTATACCCCAATTATTTTATAAAGAGATAATGCTACCTTTTGGAATTCAAAGCACTCAAGTTCATTTAAATTATATGAATGAAGAGAATTTTGAAAAGTTTGAAATTTTTATTAATAAAAATCACAAATATATTATAAATTTTGATTTGGCATTAAAAAAAGTGACTAATAATTTATTTTCTAATCTAACGAAATTTACTTTGGAAAAATCTTTAAAAATACTAAGAGCATTTAAATAAATGAATGGTTCAAAGATATTAGCAATAGAGTACTTTCTTCCCAGGAAAATAGAAAATAACAAAATTTTTAAAAAGAATAATCCTAAAGTCAACATAGAAAGAATTAAAGAAAAAACTGGAATTAATAATAGATATATTTCAGGTGAGAATGAGACAGTGATAGATATAAGTATAAAAGCAGCAAAAAAAGTTTTTAAAAAATTTCCAAAAAATAAGATAGAATTTTTGATTTTAGTAACTCAGACATCGGCATATAGAATACCTACAACTGCTTGTATACTCCAAGACAAACTAAATCTAAGTAAAAATATTATCGCTTTTGATATTAATTTAGGTTGTTCAGGATTTATTTACGCTTTAAGAATGGCTTCTAGCTTAATAGAATCCAAACAAGCAAATAATGGCTTAATAATTTGTGCTGATACTTACACAAAGTATATAAGTAAAAATAACACTGCATGTAGGCCGATATTTTCAGATGCAGCATCAGCTATTTTAATTTCTAAAAATAAAAAAAATAATATTGGGCCTTTTGAATTAGGTGCAGATGGATCTGGAGCAGATGCTTTAGAATTACCCACTGGAACTAATGAGATAGTTATGAATGGTGCAAAAGTTTTGACTTTTGCAATGGATGTAGTCCCAAATAATGTTAATAAATTATTAAAAAAAATTAAAATAAGAAAAAAAAATATTGATAAATTTATTTTTCATCAAGCAAGCAAATATATATTAGACAATATAAATAGGAGGTTATCGATAGATAAAAATAAAACATTTGAAAACTATGGAAAAGTTGGAAATACAATTTCAGCTTCAATACCAATTGCTTTAAAAGATGCCCATACTAAAGGTAAGATAAGAGCTAATAAAAACATAATTGTGGCTGGTTATGGTGTGGGTTTGTCTTGGGGTTCAGCGCTATTAAAGTGGAATAAAATATTATGATAAAACAAGAAAAAAAAGTTTTTACACCAAATGCAACAACTAAATTGCTAGTTGATAGTACTTTAAAAATTCTTAAAAAAAAATCTGATATATTAGATTTAGGATGTGGAACTGGATACGTAGGTCTAAGTGTTGCAAAAAAAATTAAATTTAAAAATAATTATTATTTTTCAGATCTTTCAAAAAAAGCAGTAGAACTTTGTAAAAAAAATGCAAAAAAAAATAGAATTAAAATTTACGCAAAAGTTGGTAGTATGTATAACCCTTGGGAAGAAAAAAAATTTGATTTGATAATTGAGTCAATTTCAGCAATAGCAAAAAAAGTAGCGGTAATTTCACCTTGGTATAAAAATGGCATTCCATGTGATTGTGGTGAAGATGGTACTGAACTGGTTAATGATGTTTTAAAAGTAACAAAAAAATATTTAAAAAAAAATGGTAAACTAATTTTTCCTATTGTAACACTTTCTAATAAGCAGAAAATTCTTAAAACTGCTAATAAATACTTTAAAAATGTAAAACTTATAATCTCCAAAGATTGGCCTTTACCTAAAAGTATGTACTCAAAAAAAAAATTATTAGAGAGATTAAAGAAAAAAGGTTTAATAAGTTACAAAACTAAATATGGTTTGATTTTATATTCATCTGAGATATACATTGCATATTAGCATCCGTATGAAAAAAAAACCTTCAAAAGAAGAAATAATTAAAATTGTAGCTAAAATTCTCAAAATGAGTCCTCAAAAAATCGAAAAGATAGACAACTATGAAAAAATGGATAATTGGGACTCTTTGGCTCAATTAGATATTATAAGTGCATTGGATAAGAGATTGAATGGAAAAATCGGTAAAATAAAGAATATTACAGAAATTAAGAGTGTTAAAAAAATTCTTTCATTGCTAAAGAAAAAGTCTTTAATAGCTTAATGCATGGTAAAGATATAACTAATCAAACTTGGTTAAAAAAATACAACGTTAAACAAGTTTATCGCAAAGATAAAATTTACAAATCTACTCTTAGTTATTTAAAAAATCAAAAATATTTAAGTTACTCAAAAGTTTTTTTTCTACTTAATAGTTTTATTAATAATAATTATCCTATTTGTTACGTTTTAACTCATAGAAATAAAATTGTTGGTTTTGTGGGAACTATATTTTCAAAAAAAAAATTTTCTGATAATAATTATTTAACTTGCAATATTCATTCATGGTTAGTAGACCGCAACCATAGAATAGCTTCAAAATTATTATTTGATTATATAGATAAAAAAAATTGCTTAATTACTGTCTTAAGTTCTTTGCCTAGGCTTAGCAGTACATTTATTAGACTTGGATTCAAAGAACTTATTATGAAATATAGATTAACCTTAGTAAAAAAATTCTTTAGAAAAAAATTTAACTCAAAATTTGAAATAATTAATAATTTAAAAAAACTTAACAAGCTCTCAGAAAAAAAAGTGGTTTTAAGCTATTCAAACAAAAAATATATAAAGTTTATGTTTCAAAAAAAAAATTCAAAGAGAAATTGTTTGATTGTTGGAAATATCACTTACAAGAAAAAAATTTTAAAAACTTTTAATATTATTTATTGTTCAAATAGAAGTTTTTTAAACAAAAATTTAATTCAATTCTTTGAGTTAATCACCGATACTTTTAAAGTAACATTTTGTGGAGATTTTTTTCTCAAAAAAAATGAATCTTATTTTAACAATAATAATAAATATTCTTTTATCAAAGATAAAAAAGTTTATATGAAAAATATTCCTAAAAAATTCGTTTTTGATTTGTTGTATTCTGAAACCGAATTCTAATGGATGCTACCATTCCGTGTTCAATACACACAAATACACTTAAATTATTGGTAAGAAAAAGACTTTAAAAAATTTAAGGACTTTATTGAAAAAAAATCAGAACAGAATTCTTTCTTTTGATCAAGCTTCGTTTAAAATTAATAATAGCTTTTTTTACAAACTTATTAATTTATCTTTAGAAAAAATTCTTAAATTACTCAGATTTTTTGACAAAAAAGAATTAACTTAAGTTTGCTTAAAACAAGTATATTTTTAGTAGTAGAATTTATCTACATATTATTTGCTAAGTAATAAATAACTGCTACTACAGCTAAAATTTCCCAACCACTCATTAATAACCTCCTTTTTGATTCGTGGTTGTAGTGTATCATGTTTTTTATGGCGGAGAGAGAGGGATTCGAACCCTCGAAACGGTTTCCCGTTTACACGCTTTCCAAGCGTGCGCCTTCAACCACTCGGCCACCTCTCCCTAATTGAATTTTAAAATCAAATCACTCATTTCTTTAATAAAATCTTTATTAGTTGGTAAATGATTTTTTTTCATTCCTTCTTGTATCTCTAGAATATTTTGCCGAATATAGTTGATAGTCTCAAGTAAACTATTTGAATTTCTTTTAGAAACAAAAATTCCTTTTTTATCGCCTATTACATGTTTAATTTCCTCAAATATAATCACTGGTCTCCTTCTAGCTAGCGCTTCTAAAAGAGCCATCGGGTGACCCTCAGTGAAAGATGGCAAAATGAATATATTATGATCGTCATAATACTTAATTAAATTTTGCGTTTTATTTTCTATTTCATAGATATTAACATTATTTTGATTTATTGTTTCTTTTGAATTTTTTTCATCTCCTACTATCGTTAAAGAAACTTTTTGTAAACTTTCTATTAATTTAACAAGCGAAAAGATTCCTTTTTCTTTTCTAATTCTTCCAATAAAAAGCAGTTTAATATTTTTAAAATTAGGAGTTTTTATATTTGATAACCAACTTTCATTTAGTTGTGATGGGTAAACTAAACTCCCTTTTTTTCCTTTTAAAATATATTCTTTGCAACTTATTAAGTGTGAAATATTGGATACTATAGAAAACATTGAATGGTATATAATCGGACCAATAAATCCTAAAATTACTTTGTACTCCTCGTATCCATCACTTCTTAAATAGACTATTGGTTTTTTTTTTAATAAACGTAAAAAAATACAAGCTAAAAATGTGTAAGGAGTGATAGAAATTATTAAAAATTTTGAGTCTTTATCCTTAACTAGTCTTAAAATTTGAAATAAAAAAGTCAAAAATGAATTGCAAGTTTTTATATTTCTGACTTTAATTTCATGTGATCTCACCTTTTTAGATTTTCTTGCAATAAGATTGATCTCATAATATTTGCTCAACCCTTCAGGAGTTGATTTCATGTCTAAATTATCACAAAAATATTTCCCCTCATTTTCAAAAACGCTCTCATTTGAGATTATAAATAGTCTTTTCATTATGTTTCTTTGTTAATTTTAAGAACTCCAATAAATGCTTCTTGAGGAATTTCGACTTTTCCAAATTGTTTTGATCTTGCTTTTCCTTTTTTTTGTTTTTCAAGTAGTTTTCTTTTTCTATCCGTAGCGCCACCACCATGAATTTTTGTTAAAACATCTTTTTTAAAACCTTTAATTGACTCTCGCGCAACGATTTTGCCGCCAATTGCTGCTTGAACTGGAATCATAAAATTATGTCTTGGAATTAAATCCTTTAATTTCTCACAAACCTGTCTTCCAGTTTTTTGTGCAAAATCTTTATGGATTATCATAGCTAGAGCATCAACTGGTTCAGTATTTACTAAGATACCAAGCTTGACTAGGTCTCCTTCTCTATAACCAGAGATTTCATAATCAAAACTAGCATAACCACTTGAAACAGATTTCAGTCTATCGTTAAAATCAAAAACAACTTCATTAAGTGGAAGATCATAAGAAAGAACAGCTCTCTTACCAGAGTAACTTAGATTAGTTTGAATGCCTCTTTTATCTTGGCAAATTTTAATTATTGAACCCAAATATTCGTCAGGAGTAATTATTGTTGATTTTATCCAGGGCTCTTCAATCTTAGTTATTTGAGATGGATCGGGCATGTTAGATGGATTTTGCAGATCCATAATATCACCTTTGATTTTATGAACTTTATAAATAACTCCAGGCGTAGTTGTGATAAGGTTAACATCAAATTCTCTCTCTAATCGCTCTGTAATAATTTCAAGGTGAAGCAAACCTAAAAAACCACATCTAAATCCAAGACCTAATGCGCTTGAGGACTCTGGCTCAAAGGAGAAGCTAGCATCATTCAATTTTAGTTTTGCTAATCCGTCTTTTAACTTTTGATACTCGGAACTATCAACCGGAAATAATCCACAAAAAACTACAGGTTTGCTTGGTTTAAAACCTGGTAGTGGTTTTTCTATAGGATTGCTAGCATCACAAATCGTATCACCAACTTTAGTTTCAGATAAAGACTTAATTCCTGTGATAATAAATCCAATTTCACCTGAATTTAATTCCTCAATATCTTCAGGTTTAGGGGTGAACACACCAACTTTTTCAATAACATATTCCTGATCGTTAGACATTAATTTTACTTTCATGCCCTTCTCAATCTTTCCATTTATTATTCTGACTAAAATAACAACACCTAAATAGCTATCATACCAACTATCTACCAAAAGAGATTTCAGCTTATCTTCTGTCTTCCCTTTTGGTGATGGAAGATTATTTATAATGGACTCTAGTATTTCGTCTATTCCTTCACCTGTCTTTCCAGAACAAGGAATTGCATTTTCGGTGTCAATTCCTACTACGTCTTCAATTTCTTTTTTTGTTTTTTCAATATCAGAAGCAGGTAAATCTATTTTATTTAAAATTGGTATTACTTCATGGTTTATATCCAAGGCTTGGTATACATTTGCTAACGTTTGAGCCTCAACACCTTGGGTACTATCTACTATTAACAAAGATCCTTCACATGCTGACAATGATCTGCTTACTTCGTAGCCAAAATCTACGTGGCCTGGAGTGTCTATTATATTCAAAATATAATTTTTTCCATCTCTCGCTTTATATTTTAACTTGACAGTTTGTGCTTTGATAGTAATACCTCTTTCTCTTTCTATATCCATAGAGTCAAGAACTTGAGTTTTCATTTCTCTCTCGGTCAGACCACCACATTTCTGAATTATTCGATCTGCAATAGTTGATTTTCCGTGATCTATATGCGCAATTATAGAAAAGTTACGTATTCTATTAATATCAGACATTAGGATCTTATTGTTGCGCCAGTTTTTTCTTTTACTGTTTCTATAATTTTATTACTTATCTGTTCCAAGTCACTTTCAGTTAAAGTCTTACTTTCAGACTGTAAAATTACATTGATAGCTAAAGATTTTTTTCCTTCAGGTAAATTTTGACCTTCAAAGACGTCAAAAGTTTTAACACTTTTAATAATATCAGGGTTTACATTTTTAACTAATGTCTCAATTTCATTAGCATTGTAGTTTTTATCAATAACAAAAGCAAAATCCCTTTCAGATTTCTGGTAATCTGAAACTTTGTATTTAATTTTATTATTTCTAATTTTGTTTGATGGTTCAGGAATATTGTCCAGAAATATCTCAAATCCAAAAACGTTTTTTTCTTTAAAATCAAGGGTAGTAACTATGGCAGGATGAATTTCACCAAAATAAGCTAAGATTTTTTTATTATCAGATTTTAAGCATATTGATCCTGATCTACCTGGATGGTAATAACTTTTAGAGTCTTTTTTTATAAGAAGGTCAGACTCTTTTAAATTTAATTCAAATAAAGTTCTTAGAACATCGCTTTTAATATCAAAAACATCTAATTTTCTGGGCTTATCTATCCAGCTTTTTCTTCCTATTAAACCAGTCTTGACACCTCCAGCAACTATTAATTGTTGGCCAGGTTGTTTGCCAAAAAATATTGGTCCCACTTCGAAAATACCTAAGTCTTCATATCCTCGATCCTGGTTCTTTTTTAAATGAAGGCTTATGTTTGAAAATATAGATCTTCTTAAAACGGTTAAATCACTAGATATTGGATTCAAAATACCAATTTCTTCCAATCCTTGGTTAAATAACTTATCAACCTTGGCGTCTGTAAATGACCAAGTAACTGTTTCTAAGTAACCCTTAGAAGCTATAGCTCTTTGAGATAAGTGAAATAATTTTTGTTTATAATTCAGTGTGTCTTGGTTTCTTGCTTTTTCTGGAGCAATAATTTTAATTTTATCAAAGCCTTTAATTCTTATTAATTCTTCTACTATATCAATCTCTTGATTTATATCTGGTCTCCAAGATGGAACTTCAACTTTATAATGGTTTTTACTTAACTTTACCTTAAAACCTAGTGAAAACAAAATATCTTTTATTTCGTGAGTTGAGATTGATGTTCCAATAATTTTTTTAAATGTATCTGATTTTAAAATTACTGATTTATTATTTGTTTTTTTATTTCCTGAGATTGAAATTTTACTTACCTGACCGCCGCAGATATCTAGAATTATGCATGTTGCAAGCTTAAGTCCTGACTCTATAGAATTGGGATCGATACCTCTTTCAAATCTAAATTTAGCATCTGTATTAATATTTAATTCTTTAGCTGTTTTTCTTACAGAAGCTGGATGAAAATAAGCAGACTCTAATAATACGTTCTTAGTGGTAATCTCTGTCCCTGATCTAACACCACCAATTATTCCTCCTAGACCAAGCACTCCAGATTTATCTGCAATCACACACATTCCATTTTGTAAGGTGTATTTTTTATTATCTAATGCCTCAAAGCTCTCACCTTTTTTTGAGTTTCTAACAATTATTTCCTTATTAATTTTGTCTGCATCATAGGCATGCAGTGGTCGATTAAGATCAAACATCACATAATTTGTAGCATCAACGATAGCTGATATAGGTTTTAATCCTAAAGATATTATTTTCTTTTTAAGCCATTCAGGACTCTCTTTGTTATTAACATTCTTTATATATACGCTTCCAAAAGCACTACAGCCTTGATTTTTTTCTTTTGTAATTGAAACTTTAATAGACTGACGAAACTTTTCTTTGAGTTTTATAGATGGTTGATTTTTTAGTTTTCCTATACCTGAAGACGCTAGATCTCTAGCTATGCCACGAACCCCTAAACAATCTGGACGATTAGGTGTTACAGAAATATCAATAGTTTTTTCCCCTGTACTTTTAAAAAAATTTTTTCCAACCAAATTTTCTTTATTTTTCAATTCAATAATTCCTGCACTCTCATTAGACATATTAAGTTCTGATTCAGAACAGAGCATTCCATGAGACTCTATACCTCTTATTTTTGCTATCTTAAGTTTTGTTTTAGTTTTTGGTATTACCGATCCTGGAGGGGCATATATCGTTACTAAATTCTTTCTTGCGTTTGTTGCGCCGCAAACTACTTTCGCCTTCTCACCTTTTCCTAAATCTACATTACAAAGTTTTAATTTATCTGCATTGGGGTGTTTTTCAACATTCAAAATTTTAGCAATTTTAAAATCACTTAAATTATTTGAGCTTTCTTTTACAGTTTCAACCTCAAGTCCTATATTGGTTAAGCCCTCGATAATTTTGTTGAGGCTGGCGTTGGTATTAAGATGATTTTTTAGCCATGAAAGTGTGATTATCATCTACTAAGGCCTCTATAATTAGTTGGTACATCTAAAGGATCAAAACCAAAATGATTTAACCATCTGTAATCGCTATCAAAGAAAGATCTTAAATCATTAATTCCATATTTTAACATAGCCAATCGATCAATACCCATTCCAAAGGCAAAACCCTGAAATTTTTTTGTATCAATTTTTACATTATTCAAAACATTGGGATGCACCATTCCACATCCTAAAATTTCTAGCCACTTGTCACCCTCGCCTATTATTATTTTTCCATCCTTAATTTTATACTGTATATCAACTTCTGCCGAAGGTTCAGTAAATGGGAAATGGCTAGGTCTAAATCTCATTTTAATATTTTTAATTTCAAAAAACTCATTAACAAAATAATTTAGACATCCTTTCAGATGGCCCATGGTAATGTCTTTATCAATATGTAAACCTTCTAATTGATGGAACATAGGGGTATGTGTTTGGTCACTATCTGATCTATATGTTCTTCCTGGAACAATTATTTTAAAAGGTGGTTTGCCATTTAGCATAGTTCTAATTTGTACTGGTGAAGTATGAGTCCTTAATAATAACTTTTTATTTTTTTCTAAATAAAAAGTATCGTGCATGTCCCTTGCTGGATGATTTTCTGGAGTATTTAAAGCTGTAAAATTATTGTACTCTGTCTCTACATCGGGACCTTCAGCAATTGAAAATCCAATTTCAGAAAAAATTGATGAAATTTCATCTATCACTTGTGACACGGGATGTATTTTACCTTGATTAAATGGCCTTATAGGAAGAGAGATATCTATATTTTCATCTTTTAATTTTTTATTTATTTCTAGAGACTCAAATTCTGAAAATTTTTTATTTATTAAATTAATGAAATTATCTTTTAATTTGTTAAGAGATGAAGCAAATTTTTTTTTCTCTTCACCTTGGAATGAAGAAAGTTTTTTAAATTGATTTGTTATTTCGCCGCTTTTACCAAAAAATTCAGTTTTTAAGTGTTGAAGCTCATCCTTGGATTTTATAGTTTTTAACTTTTCAACAAAAACAGAATTTATTTTATTTAAATCAGTCATTAAAATAATTTGATTCTTTCGTTATATATAGAATAAATGAAAGATTCTTATTAGTTAAGGGAGGATTGAGCCTTTTTAACAATAGATTTAAAGACTTCTGGATTGTTATAAGCCAATTCTGCCAATACTTTCCTGTCTAATTTAATTTTTGACTTATTTAAAGCATTAATGAATTTTGAATAGGTTAAACCCTCAGGTCTAACACCTGCGTTGATTCTTTGTATCCATAATGACCTGAAATCTCTTTTTTTTGCTCTTCTATCCCTGTAGGCATACTGCATAGCTTTTTCCATAGCCTGCCTTGCGACACGAATAGTATTTTTTCTCCTGCCATACTGTCCTTTAACAAGCTTTAAAACTTTTTTATGTTTTGCTTTTGTAATTACTCCACGTTTAGTTCTAGACATTTGTTTACTTTATAAATTGTAAGGCATATACGATTTAACGATTTTAGAGTCTTGTTTTGACATTATCGTTGTGCCTCTTTGTTTTCTTATTTGAGAATTAGTCCTTTTAATCATACCATGTCTCTTTCCCGCTTGGGGCATTTTTACTTTGCCTGAAGCAGTAAATCTAAATCTTTTTTTTGCTGAACTTTTTGTTTTTAATTTTGGCATAATTCTTCGGTTTTATACAAACAATAAATTAAGTTTACAAGTTAATATTATCTTTATTAAATAGGCTGTATCACCATTATCATTTGTCTACCTTCAAATTTAGGGTGGGTTTCTATCTTTCCAACTTCTTTTGTGTCTTCAATAATTCTATTCATTAAATCTTTACCCAATTGAATATGTTGCATCTCTCTACCTTTAAATTTAACAGTAAACTTCACTTTGTCTCCTTTAACTAAAAATTTTTTTGCATTTTTTAGTTTGAAATTATAATCATGTATCTCAGTACCAGGTCTCATCTTTAACTCCTTCAAGGAAACTACTTTTTGTTTTTTTTTGGCTAAACTCGCTTTTTTTTGTAGATCGTATTTATATTTACCAATATCCATTATTTTACATACTGGAGGATTTGTATTTGGTGAAATTTCAATTAAATCTAAACTTTCATCTTTAGCAATTTCAATGGCTTTCTTTAAAGTTAAGACACCAAGGTTGTT
>NHJA01000034.1:8801-14116 GCA_002171845.1 Candidatus Pelagibacter sp. TMED203 | reverse complement strand
GGAAACTGTTAAAGCGACAACTATAGAAGCTGCAGTTACAAAAGAAACAAAAACAGATAAAGATGGATTTACTTATACTGAAACAAAAAGAGTAACTTCTTCTGATGCTGGTTTAACTCATAGAATAAAAGATAATTTTATTGATTTAGTAAAGATTGATACAGCAAAAGAAGTTTTAGCTGGATTAGATTCAACAAAGTATCCAGATTGGTATGAAACAATCCAAGAGGTTATAGATTTTTATGACCCAGCAACAAGTATAGCTGAAATTAATTTAAATCCATATAATCAAAAACAATTAAATATTGTCGGATTTGAATATGTAAGTATTTTACGAAAAGGTTTAGTAGACCCAGTAACAAGAGTGGTTCAACCAGCTGGTATTGTTGAAGAGGAATTACAAAATCTTAATAATAGAACAAGACAATCAACAAAATACTATGAATATGCACTTGGTAATAAACTTGTATTTAAAAATATAGCTGGTATGCTATTAGATTTATTTCAAGACCCAGATATATTTGCTATAACAATTAGTTACCAAACAATGGATAAAATTGACCCAAATTATAAGGGTTAGTCGTTATAAATAAAAGATAAATTAGGAGTCCATACGAATGGCACAATATGACGCTCAATCAAATAATAATTCTAGTAGGAATGTTAGACAATACACAGACCTAGATTTATTCTTTGGTAAGAAATCATCTAACTCTGATGTGCAGAACATAACTGATGTTAAAGCTGTAAAGCGTTCTATTCGTAATCTGGTATTACTTAATCATTATGAGAAACCTTTTCACCCAGAGATTGCATCTGGTGTTAGAGATATGTTATTTGAACTAATGACTCCAGTAACAGCACAAATACTTGCAAGAAAAATTGAAGATGTTATAAACAACTTTGAACCAAGAGCAAGATTAGTTGGAGTTACAGCAATTCCACTATTAGATCAAAATATATATGAAGTATCAATTGAGTTTTATGTTGTTAACCAACCCACAGAACTAGTTGACTTAACTATAATGTTAGAGAGAGTACGATAATGGCCGTAAACAATAAAAGACTTAGAGTTACAGAACTTGACTTTGATGACATAAAAGATAATTTAAAAATATTTTTAAAAGACCAAACTCAATTTAAAGATTATGACTTTGAAGGTTCTGGTATGAATGTTCTTTTAGACACTCTTGCATACAATACACATTATTTAGCATACAATGCTAACATGGTTGCAAACGAAATGTTTTTAGATAGTTCTAGTTTGCGTTCTAGTGCTGTATCTCATGCAAAAGCATTAGGATATGAAGTTACCTCTGCAAGAGCTCCAACAGCAACATTGAACATTAATCTATCAACTACTGCAGCCACAAAAACAATGCCTGCTGGTACTGCGTTTACATCTACAGTTGATGGAACAAGTTATCAGTTTGTAACAATCTCTGATATAACATCTACTAATACTGGAAACAATGTTCCTTTTGATAGTGTTACTGTTTATGAAGGAACTTATGTAACTGCGAAATTTGTAGTAGACACTTCTGACGTTGACCAAAGATTTATACTCGCAGACCCACGCTCTGACACATCTACACTTGTGGTTAAAGTTCAGAACTCTACTACAGATACTACTACAACAACTTATACAAAGGCAACTGATATAACTCAACTTTCTGCATCATCTACAGTTTATTATTTACAAGAGGTTGAAACTGGAAGATATGAAGTTTACTTTGGAGATGGGATTGTAAGTCAAGCTATTTCTGATGGGAACATAGTACAACTACAATATGTTATAACTAATAAAACTGAAGCAAATGGTGCTTCTTCATTTTCGTCACCTACTGCGATTGATGGTGTGACAAATATAACAGTAACAACTGTAGCAGCTGCATCTGGTGGTGCAGAACCAGAAAGTATACAATCAATAAAATTAAATGCTCCTCTTGATTATGCATCTCAAGGTCGTGCAGTCACAACAAAAGATTATGAAGTATATGTAAAACGATTATTTCCAAATACACAAGCTGTTTCAGTTTGGGGTGGAGAAGATGGTAGTTATGATTCAAGTACTGGTGTAAGTTCTACTCCAGAGTATGGTAAAGTTTTTATATCTGTGAAATCCACAACTGGAGTTGACTTAACTTCTGCACAAAAAACAAATTTAGAAACTGCACTTGCACCTTATAAGGTAGCATCTGTAACTCCAGTAGTTGTTGATGCAGAAACTACGAGTCTTATATTAGGTATAACTATAATGTATGATTCAAGTGCAACAACTTATAACGCTGATCAAATTGCATCTTTAGTTGCAACCACAGTTTCAAATTACAACACATCTGATTTACAACTATTCAATGCACCTTTTAGACATTCAAAACTTTTAGGATTGATTGATGCAACAGATACTTCAATTTTAAATAGTGTTGCGACAGTTACAATGGCTAAAAACTTTACACCAACATTATCAGTTTCAACTTCTTATAATTTAAATTTTAATAATAAATTTTATAATCCNCACTCTGGACATAATNCAGNTGNTGGTGGAATAATTTCTTCTACTGGATTTTATTTGAATAGTGTTACAACTACTGAATACTTTTTTGATGATGATGGTGCTGGTAATTTAAGAAGTTACTATCTTGTTGCTGGTGTTAGAACTTATAATGACTTGACTGCTGGAACAGTAGANTATGTAAATGGAAAAATAACAATTAATGCAATTATAATTACTGGAATAGGTGAGGTTGATGGTACATCTTCTTCAATAATTCGTATAACTGCTCTTCCAAATTCAAATGATATAACTCCAGTTAGAAATCAAATACTTGAAATAGATTTAACGAATACAACTTATAATGGAAGTGTTGATGCTACTGCTTCAACTGGTGTAGGATATTCTACCACTACAACTGGTGGAACAACAACGACTACTGTATCAAGTGTATCATCTACACCATCTAGTTCGGCGTATTAATAATGGCAAATGAGAAGTCAAAATTTACTAATAAGATATCCCCTCTTATTGAAGGNCAAGTGCCTGACTTTGTTCANGCNGACCACCCAGTATTTGTAAATTTTGTNAAAGACTATTTTAGTTTTTTAGAAGCTGGTNGNTTAACTCTTNNTNNNACNNTNAANTATATNGCACAAGAAACTACAACNTCTGCATATATTTTAAATTCAGATGGNGATAGNATTGTTACTGAANTNGGNGAGGGTACAACTGGACNATTTGTAAANGGTGAAACTGTAACTGGTGGAACAACTGGNGCAACNGCNACTGTNCTTGTAGAAGATTCTAGAAACACTTATCTNTANATTACTGGACAACAANTATTTCAAACTGGTGAAACAATTACTGGNNNNACNTCTGGNTCTNCTGCNNNTNTNGTNGANTATCGTGCAAATCCNGTTCAAAATATTCAACANATGTTAGANTATGCTGATGTAGATAATACNCTTTATGATTTCTTAGANNANATGCGTGACNNGTTTATGGNNGNNATNCCAGAAACACTTGCANNTGGNNTNTCNAANAGAAANTTAATTAANAANATNAAAGATTTATATNCAGCNAAAGGAACGTCNGANGGTCATAAACTTTTNATGCGTATTCTACTTGGTGAAACAGCAGAAATATTTTATCCAAATACTTACATACTTAAAAACTCTGGTGGAAATTGGAATCAAAAAACAATCATGCGTGTTGCAGCTTTTACTGGGGTNCAAGGTTCTGAAGTTGAGAACGCAATTATTACTGGACAAACATCTGGTGCAACTGCTATCGTAGTTAATTCTCTTGTTACTCAACAAGGTACAATTTCAGTTACAGAGTTTGAACTTGCAAATATAGTTGGAACATTTACAGATGGAGAAGTTGTTTCTGGAAACTCAACTACTAGAGATATTGAAGTATCATTTACAGTAGATGAAATTGTTGCAAGTGTTACACTAGGTAATGATGGTATACTTCATACAAATTTAGAACAAACTGAATTAGAAAGTATAGGGAACTCAAACGCAGAAATAATTGTTGATGGTATTGCAGAAGGTTCTGTAAGTGATATTATAGTTGATGATGTTGGTTCTCTTTATGAAGTTGGAGATACAGTTACCTTTACAGCTCAAAGTGTAGACACAAATGTAAATGCAGCTACTGGTTTCGTAAGTATGGTTGGTGGTGGATTTGGTTTAGAAACTGGAACATTAGATGACTCTTCTTTTACTGATGATGCAATTATTCTTGAAGATAATACTACTGTAGCACTTGAACCTTTTTCTATTCAACTTGAACAAAATACTACAGACAAATTTATTGGAGATGGAACTACAACTGCTTTTACAATGGTAAACTTGTCAGCATCTGTAGATACAATACAAGTTACTATAGACAATATTCCTTTTGCTGAAACTGCAGCTGATGGAACAGCAAACTGGACAGCATCTGGATCAACACTTACGTTTACAACTGCACCAGTAGATAAAACACAAATATTTGTTTATACTGGAGTAAATGAATTTGTAGTATTAGACGGAACTGATGGAAGTTCAACTGATGCTAATCATAGATTTCTAACAGATACAGTCCAACAAGTTTCAGATTATTATTCTACTCCTACAGACCAACTCGTTTTAGAGTTTGATACGTTTAAAAATATTAATGCAATTTCTACTGAGTCTGGTTCTATACAAAAAGTTTTTGTTAATACAAATGGTGGATATACTGATTTACCAACTACAAGTATTACCACTACCTCTGGAACTAGTGCTAAACTAATTCCAACAACTACAGATATTGGTGCTGCTAAATCTTTAAAAATTGTAGACCCTGGCTTTACATACAAATCATCTAATCCNCCAGAAGTTGATGTAAGAGCTCACTTTGTTGTTAAAGATGTAAGTGGAACATTTGCTTCTGGTAATACTTTGACAACTCATACTGGAACAGTAAAAGGTTGGAATAGTACAACTCAAATTTTAGATACAACTTTTGAAAATGTTATAAGATTTGAACAAGAACAAGGTGGAACTTTTAACGAGGGTATTCAATTAGAGCAAGGTAATAGACAAATGTTACCTTCTGCTTTTGAATTAGAAACCGAAAAAGATTTTACTGATGGTGAGAGTATTATATTAGAGGGAACTTCTATATTCACCCCATCTCCACAAACATTTATTTACAAAGTTCGTGTTGCTAGAAATGCAGCTGATACTGCAAANATATTTTATATCAATGACGAAGCACAACCAGTTNTAACTNTATACTCTGGTAACACTTANTACTTTGATTTATCAGACAGNNCACTTTANAA
>NHJA01000034.1:0-8796 GCA_002171845.1 Candidatus Pelagibacter sp. TMED203 | reverse complement strand
TTGCAACTNCANNNCATCAANTNANATTTTCAGAAACATCTGATGGAACTCATAATAGTGGTACTGCATATACAACTGGAGTTACNACNTCTGNNGCTNCAATTGATATAGGAACAACTGGTGCATNTATTCAAATCGTAGTTCCTGCTGGATTAGGACAACTTTATTATTATTGTGTNAATCANTCNGGCATGGGTAATNTTGCATACACTCCAACATATCAATCTACNATAGTTGATGANGGNGATGCAGTAATATTTAACTCNACAAAAAGAGGCCCTAACATTGCACTTATGTTGTTGAATGAAACTGGTGATATTGGAAATGATACTGATAACGTAATCTTAGAAGACGATAGTGGAGATTTACATTTAGAAGAAACTGTAGATGGACAACTTCAAGATGTTGGAGGTAAAATTACAATAAACAGTTATCGTGAAAGAAACGATAATACTTTTATTCTTCTTGATGGTACTGATGCAGACGGAACTGATGCTGGAGATAAATTAGGAACAGAAGAACTTGGTGACCAACTTATTCTAAATGGAACAGATGCATCAAGTACAGATGCAATGGGGCAAATTGTATTAGCAGATGAAACTGGTAATGGACAAATAACTTTAGATGGTACAGATAGTGATTCAACTGATGCTGGTAATCATGTTATCAATCAAGACCCAATAGATTTTTCAAAGAAAAACATAACGATTACAGACTCTTCTGGTGCAAGTGCAACGATTATAACTGCTGATATTGCAACTGCAACAACTACTGCTGATGTAATATCAACTGATACTGGCTCTTATTCTGGTATTAATAGTAGACTTGGTGAAAATTTAATTCGTATTCAAGACTCTTATTATTATCAAGATTATTCATATGAAGTTCAAGTTGGACAGTCTTTTGCAACGTACATTAATGAACTCAAAAAAGCAGTACACCCTGCTGGTTTTCAACCATTCGGTAAAGTTACACTTGCAACTCTAGTATCTGCAGCTGTAGGAACAACTGGTGCTGGATTATCTGGATACACAGGCGACACACTTACTTTCTCTCCAATACTTGGTTCTGTTCTTGAAACAATCTTTAGTCAAGTTCTTCAAAGTAGATTACAAGTACCTTCAACTACNACTGCTGATGGTCAAGTTGCNATTGGAAGTCGTGATGATTCAATCATACAAGAAGATGGTTCACTACCAGGCGATAATATTATTCTTAACGGAACAGATGGTTCGTCAACTAATGCTGGAAGTAATTTAATATCTGAAGATGAAGGTCTACTACATGAAAATGGTGGAGATAATATTGTATTAAACGGAACAGATGCNAATGGAACTGATGCTGGAGATAATGTAAAAATTAATTCTGGTAGTACNTTTGACCTTGAAGATGGTCGCCATGCAGTTGGTGATTCAATACTCTTTGANGCTGCAACAATAACTTCTGATAAAGATACAACCTCTGGAACTGGAGATGGTGCTGGTAAGTTTATGTTAGAAACATCTCATGCAACATCTAATAATATGGATAGAGCNCTCGTTACAGAAAAAGTTATTTCAGTTGTATCAAATCCTTTACCTATGTACGAAACAAATCTTCTTCTNTATCTTGCAGANACACCATTTGGAAATGTAAATGGTAANTGTGGTATNACACTTGAAAGTGGTGCTGGTAATCTGACAGATAGTTTGATATTAGATGGTCAATTACCTTTTGATGAGGGNGATACNTTTTTAGTTTTAGATGGTACTGATGCAAGTGGTACTGATGCTGGAGATAATATAANAATTAATTCAAGTGCAACTGCACCAGATGGNAATNTATTAGGTGAAGATGGTTTCTTTGCATTTCCTCTAGGATTTAGAGTTGATATTGGAGATAGATTTATCTTTGATACTAATCACAATGATGAAACAATTACATTGTCTGATATTGGTACACTTACATTTGAAAATATTCGTAGAGTAGATAGAATAAATTTAAGTGATACAAATGATAGCTTAAACTGGGGTGGACAAGACGAAGAAGATGGTATCACTATGGAAGATTTTGGTCAGATACTTTTAGATGGTACAGATAGTTCTTCAACTGATGCTGGACATTTTCTTGCACAAGAAACAACAAAGAGAAATCGTTTTACTTTAGAACAATCTGGAAATATAATAGTAGAAGAATTTTCAACTAATTCAAACATTGCAAGATTTGACATATCAGATGGTAATAATTTAAACACTAATATAATAATTGAAGATGCACTTAACCCATTACCCCCAACTGGTATTAAGTTAGAGTATGATGATGAGGAAGGTGTTATTGTTTTAAACGGAACTGATTCATCATCAAGTGATGCTGGTGATGGATTAATTATGGAAGACTCTTTGAGAGTAAGAGATGGAATGGTTATAGTATTAGAAGAAAACAATGTGTTTCTATCAGAGGGTCATATTCCTTTAAGTAATTTTACACTAAATAGTACGAGTGTTATTACAAAAGGTCATGTTCATTCTGCTGAAATATCAGTTAGAAATACAGGCGAGATTGCATTAGAAGATGCAACAGACACAACAGATAGTAATACAGACTATTTGTTGGAAGAAACAAGTGGAGATAATTTAGATTTAGAGGGTGCAACTGGTATAACCTACTAAAACTATTTGTATAAATAAAGTAAAAGGTGTAAAAATGTCGGCAATCATTACAGAAAAATTTAGACAACATAATGCAAATCAATTCGTTGAATCATTTACAGAAGCTTCTGCATCAACTTATTATTTGTTTTTAGGAAAGGCAACTGCCTTTTCATCAACAACAACTGGTGGTTCAGATAGTGCTCCACCAACTCCAGCAGATAGTCCAGAAGATGAATTTCGTGCATGGGATTCTATGTTAGGTGCAAAACTTATAACATCTTCAGATATCAAGTATGCAGCTCCTCGTAGGAACTGGGCAAATGGTACAGTCTATGATATGTATAGACATGACTATACTGCATCAAATACCTCTACATCTGGTTCATCAAATCTATACGACTCAACTTTTTATTTTATGACATCTGCTTTTAGAGTATACAAAGTTTTAGATAATAATGGTGGAAGTGCTTTCTCTGGTTCAGAACCGACATCTGAATCAAGTTCACCTTTTGAAGCTGGTGGGTATGTTCTTAAATATATGTTTACAATTTCCACTTCAGATTTTGCAAAATATGGAACAACAGATTTTATTCCAGTAACTACAGACTCGACTGTATCTGCTGCAGCTACTGATGGTGCAATTGAAAGTATTTCTGTTACTGCTGGTTCTGGTTATACAGATGGAACTTACTACGCAGCTGTTTATGGAGATGGTTCAAGTCAAGGAACAAGTTCTGGTGCAATTATAAGAATTACAATATCTTCTGGTTCGATTGTTTCTTTTGGATTAACTGCTGGAACAGATACAACAATTCATGCAGCTGGAAGTGGTTACACTTTTGGNTATGTCAATCTNGGGTCTGATTATATTTTTAGTGATGCAAGTTTATCAACATCAACAACAATTGGTAGTGGTTCTGGTGGAGCGATTGAAGTTATCATTAGTCCAGATGATGGTCATGGNAATAATGCANTAACAGAACTTGGTGCTCATTATGTGATGAGTGCAATAACACTTACACAAGCTGAGGGAGATGACTTTACAACTGGAAATGATTTTCGTNCAGTAGGTATTGTAGTTGACCCAACAAATTATGGAACATCTACTGTAGGAACTGCAACTACTCGTAGACAAACTTATGTTGTAAAACTAGATACAAGTAGTGGAACATTTGATGCAGACGAAGTTATTACACAAGCATCAACTGGTGCATCTGGAAAAGTTGTTGAGTGGGATAGTACTTTAAGTTTACTATATTACCAACAAGAAAGTTTCAAAGGATTTGGCACAAACGCAACAACTGGTGGGTATGTTGCATTTAGTGGAACAAACCAGATAACTGGTGGAACTTCTGGTGCAACTGGAACAACAAGTGGAACAACTGAAACAGTAACACTTGCAAATAGTAATACACTCACATTAACCTCTGGATATGCAAATCCAGAATTACAACCAGATAGTGGAGATATAATTTACTTGGAAAATAGAAAACCCATACAACGAGCTTCTGACCAGACAGAAGACATCAAAATTATAATTGAGTTCTAAACATGGCACAGATTACAAATCTAAACGTATCCCCATATTATGATGACTTTGATAAAGACGATAATTTCAATAAGGTTTTATTTAGACCTGGCTTTGCAGTTCAAGCAAGAGAACTGACATCTTTACAATCTATTCTTCAAGACCAAATTGAAAGTCAAGGTTCACATATATTTAAAGAGGGATCAGTTGTTATTCCTGGCCAAGTATCCTACTCTGATAACTATACAACTTTACAACTCAATTCTACATTTGGTGGTGAAGATGTAGTACCAAGTCAATTCTATAATGCAACGTCACCAGTTACTATAACTGGTTCTACAACTGGTGTCAAGGCAAAAGTTATTGGTTTTCAAGCTGGAACAAGTACAACTCAACCAATTCTTTTCGTACAATATATTTCTGTAGGAACTGACAATGCAACAAATAAATTTAATGATGCAGAAAATATAACAGCTGATACAACCATAACTCATACAACAAGTTATTCTTCTGGAGTAGCATCTGGAACAACATTTACAACATCAGCTGCACAAACTGGTTCTGCTGTAAAAATTGAAAGTGGTATTTATTATATTCGTGGAACATTTGTAAGATGTGCAGAAGAAACTTTACTTTTAAGTGCAAGTTCTACTACCGAGTCTGCTCGTATTGGTTTTAATATTACAGAAACTTTAGTAACACCAGAAAGTGATACAACTCTCACAGACAATGCAACTGGTTCTCCTAACTATGCAGCTAAAGGCGCACACAGATTAAAAATATCTCTTAACTTAACTTCCCTTTCATTAACATCAACTGCTGATACATCTTTTGTTGAACTTATGAGAATTAATAATGGTGTTATGGTTTCAGAGGCAAGAAATACAGATTACTCTGTTCTTGGTGAAACACTTGCAAGAAGAACTTTTGATGAATCTGGTGATTATACCATAAGACCATTTCAATTTGAAATGAAAGAAAGTATTACAAATGAATATCAAGGTACAACTAATACTGGAGTGTATTCCTCATCAACTACAACAACTGATGATAATAATACTGCATCTGAAAGTTTATTATCACTTGCAATACAGCCTGGTAAGGCATATGTAAGAGGTTATGAAATTGAGAAGTCTGCTATTACATTTAAAGATATTAATAAAGCAAGAGATTTTAATACTGTCAATGCTGGTATTACTACGTTTGAATTAGGTAACTTTGTAAATATAACTAATTCTTTTAATACACCAGATATTAGTGCTGTAACTGGAGAATCAACTGCATATAAAACTATTGGATTATTTGACCAATCAACTGTAACTAGAGGTAGTGTTTCTGGAAGTCAAGTTGGAGTTGCAAGAGCTCGTTCAATAGAACATTCTTCTGGAACTCAAGGTGATACAACTGCAATATTAAAGATGTATCTTTTTGATGTTAGACCATTTACCTTTCTTACAATAAGTGACACACCAAGTCCAACCCTTGTTGCATCACATTCTAATGGTGGTGTTCAAATTAAAGGTGCAACCTCTGGTGCGACTGGATTTGTATTTGGTACACTCACATCTGGAACACAAATATGTTTAACAACTGTGGTTGGAAACTTTCAAACTGGTGAAAAACTTATTGCATCTGATTCTGCTGAAACTGGTAAACTAATTGAAAATTCATCTAATGCAGATATCACTATCGCAACTGGAACTGGAACTATTGTATCAAAAAGATTTTCAGATGCTCGTTCATTTTTTATGGATGATGATGATAGCGGTCAAGACTTTACTGCTGATATAGTTTTAGAAACTAATAATGAAACTGGTAGTATCTCGTTTGATGGAACTGATTCATCTAGTGCTGATGCTGGTAGTAACGTATCTTTAGAAGATGAACCTAATAGTGTTATTTTATTAGAAGATGTTAAAATTGCAAGACTTAAAAGTGCAGAAAAAAATGTTTCACTATTTAAGATGCCAAAGTCAACTATAAAGACTTTATTGACAGCAACAAATTCTGGAGCAAGTGATACACAATTTACAGTTCGTAGACAATTCGTTGGAACAACAAATGCTTCTGGTGTGGTAACATTTACTGCTGGAAGTAATGAAACCTTTGCTGCTTTTGCAACTACAGATTATACTGCATCTGTTCTTACTGCTGGAGATGGTACTGCAGCTCAAGGTGATATTATTTTACTAACAGATGCAAAATTATCTGGAGAGGGTAGTTCTAGTTTAACAATAACAGATGCGACTCTTCTTGGTGATTCTGCTAAAATTAAACTTACTGCAACAATCCTAAGAACTAGTGTAGTGTCAAAGGCAAAAACTACTAACCTTTCAAAACAACTTAAAGTATTAGAGGGTGATGCTGGAAATGCAGCTAATGCTTATGGTACAAGAGCAACTGATAAAGATATATCTCTTGGTCGTGCAGATGTGTTTAAACTACAAGCAGTATTTGATTCAGAAGATGCTAGTTCAGATGCAGCTGCTCCACAGTTTACTGTAAGTAATATAGTAGGAACTTTTCTTAGAGGTGAAAAAATAACTGGTGGAAGTTCTGGTGCAGTTGGAAGAATTATTTCAACAACCTCTCCTATTTCATATGTCTTAACTGCTGGATTTGGTGCAACAGATTTTAGTGCAAGTGAAACAATTACTGGTGCATCAAGTGGTGCAACAGCGACTGTAGGAACACTTACAGCAGGGTCTAAAGTTATAACCAGTAGTTTTACACTAGATACTGGACAGAGAGATAACTTTTATGATGTTGCAAGAATTGTAAGAAAACCAAGTGCAGCTATTCCTCTTGGTAGACTTTTAGTAATTTATGATTTCTTTGCACATGGTGCTGGAGATGCATTTACTGTAGACTCATATTCAAATATTGCTGGACAAATGGACTATGATGATATTCCAACTTATACTGCAACAAGAGTTGACCCAGATGAACCAGAACCAACTGGTCAATTTGATTTGAGAGATTGTTTTGATTTTAGACCAGCAGTAGAAGATATCGCTGGAAGTTCAACTACACTCTCTGTAGTTGATGCGATTACTGGAAACTCTTTTGATTTTTTCTCAAGACAATTTGATGGTGCTGGTGCTTCGACTGTAGACACACCAAAACCAGCAAGTAACTTACAAGCTGATTTTGAGTATTACATTCCTAAACTTGCAACATTATTTTTGACAAACAAAGGAGAGTTTAAAATCGTAGAAGGTGTTTCTGCTGAAAATCCAGTTGAACCAAAAGATTTAGATAACTCAATGAAACTCGCAAGTATATTTTTGCCTGCATATACTTTTGCTCCTAGAGAGACAATTATCAATAGATATAAAACTCAAAGATTTACTATGAGAGATATTGGTAAATTGCAAGAGAGACTTGATACAGTAGAATATTATACCTCGTTAAGTCTATTAGAAAGATCAGCAGAATCTTTTGAAATACAAGATGCAAATGGACTTAATCGTTTTAAATCTGGTTTTGTTGTAGATAACTTTACTGGACACAGAGTTGGTGATGCTGGAAATAAAGATTATAAAATTGCAATAGATCAAGAAAATAAAGAAGCAAGACCTAAATGTATTTTAAAAAATGCACCACTTACTGAAACTGCGACTACAACTACAGCAAGAACTGCAGCTGGTTATCAGAAAACTGGTCAAGTTTTAACACTACCATACACAAGTACTTCCTTTGCAGAAAATCCATATGCTACTAGAGTTGAAAATATTCAACCATATCTAGTTTTTGGTTTTGTAGGAAAAATAACTTTAACACCGAGTGGAGATGAGTGGTTTGAAACTGAAAAGGCTCCAGCACTTATAATTAATGTTGAGGGTAATTTTGATACTTTTGCTGCAGAAAACCAAAACGCAATTGGAACTGTTTGGAACGCATGGGAAACTCAATGGAGTGGTGTTACAGGCTCAAAACAACTAGACACTAGAAGGTCTAACTATGGTGAGTTTGGACATGGTTATCACGAAGTCATTAGAAGTATTGATGTTGTAACTAGTAAACTCGCAAGAACTGGTATTCAAACTTCTATAGTTGCTCAAATTGATGAAGAGGTACAAGGAACTAAAGTTTTATCTAGAGGTGTTATTCCTTTTGTTAGACCTAATACAGTTGAGTTTGTAGGTGAATGTTTTGCACCAAATCAAAGAGTTTATGTTTTCTTTGATGGAATAGATGTAAATGCATATGTAACTCCAGCATCAAGTACGTTTACTTCAGATACAACTATTGCAGCTGGTAGTCCTCTTATTACAACTGCTGCTGGTAGAATTGAAGGAACTTTTAATATTCCAGATTATAAATTTGCTGGACAAGAAAATATTCCAAAATTTAGAACTGGTGAAGTTGAATTTAGAATCACATCAAGTGATATTAATCAAAAAAGTACAACTAATGCAATATCTCAAGACGGAGTTGAATTAGGTGACCCATTTACTGCTGGTCAAACAACATACATGGCAAAAGGACTTCTTGAAACAACACAAGATACAATCATTGCAACAAGAAATGCAAAATTAGTTCAAAACGCTGTTTCTGATACCACCAGTATAATAAGTGATGGACAAACAAGAGAAACAAAAGGAAGATCTTTACATGACCCTCTTGCACAAACCT
>NHJA01000033.1:0-41566 GCA_002171845.1 Candidatus Pelagibacter sp. TMED203 | reverse complement strand
TTTACTATCTTTTAATATTTTTTCTTTAATATCATCTTTAATACCATTATTTTCACCGTACATTAAAACTGATTTAAATTTACTTAAAATGCTGTGATCTTTTTCTATAATATAGCTTTTTAATATCATTTAATTTTTATATGAGATTTTAAAATAATTTAAAATTTCTTCAGCCACTTGATTAGTTAAGTTTATTGTTTCTTTTTTTTCTGCATTAATTGTATCAATGTGTTTAGGTTTGACATCAAAATTACTATTCTTTATAAAACTTCTTCTTGTTGTTTTATCACTATTTAAACTAGTAATTATTAAGTCAGCTCTAACTACAATGTCATATTTAATAACCTTACCACTATTATCTTTGTTTCTAACTTTTCTAACTTTATTAGCGGTCAAACTAATTTCTATCTTATCACTGCCTTCGCTAGAGGAAATCAATAGGATTTCATTTTGCAAAATACGGCCTATTTTTTTATTTCCGGCTAATGTAATTTGTCTTACATTAAGATTATTTTCACTTTCAAGATTAATATTTTTATATCCACAAGACGACATAAAAATTAAAAATATAAACAAGCTAGAAATTTTTTTCATTTTATTAATCTGTTAAATAATTTAATATTTTATTTTTTACAAAAATTATCTTTTGTACATTTTTATTTTGTAAATGCTTGTTAACTTTAGCACTATCTTTACTTAATTTAATTAGATCTTTTTCAGGTAAATTTTGTTTAGCTTCTATAATTTCTCTTGTTTTTCCATTAATTTGTATTGCTACTTTTATTAATAGATTTTGCATCAAATCATCTTTTATAATAGGCCATTTATCAGTATTTTTTTCTCCTAATTTTTCTAAAGATTCACTAGCTACATGAGGTATAAAAGGTATTAAAATTTTCATAAAATCTATCAAAATTTTTCTTAGCAGTTCATTTGAAATTGGTTTTGAGATGTGTTCGTTAATTAAGTTATAAATTTCATGAACATTTGCTACGGCAACATTGATTTGGAAATTTTCAATAGAGCCTGTAATTTTGTGTAAATGTTTATGAAATTGGCTTTCAATTTTTTTTTCCATTTCCTTTGATATTTCTTGATTTTTACGTTCAATAACTTTGCTATTCAAACTCCAAATTTTTTGTAAAAATTTATAAGAAGCAGTTACCCCTTGATTTGACCATTGAATGTCTTTTTCTGGAGGGCTATCAGATAAGATAAACCATCTCACCGCGTCCGCACCATAAATTTTAATCATACTCTCGGGGTCTATTATATTCTTTTTAGATTTTGACATCGCCTCAGATGGACCTATAGTGATTTTTGATTTATCAGTTTTTTTAACAGTTTGATCGTTTGATCCTTTTTCAATTTCATCAGGAGATAACCAACTCCCTTTGTTATCTTTATATGTTTCATGACAAACCATTCCTTGCGTAAACAATCCTTTAAAAGGCTCACTGTATTTAATAGAGCTGTTATTAGCCTTTAAAGCTTTCATAAAAAATCTTGAGTAAAGTAAATGAAGAATTGCGTGTTCAATTCCTCCTATATATTGATCTACAGGCATCCAGTAATTTAAGTCATCTATTTCAAATGGTCTTTCTTTAGATTTTGGTGAACAAAATCTCATAAAATACCAAGATGAATCAACAAAAGTATCTAAAGTATCTGTTTCCCTTGTCGCTGGCTTTCCTGTTTTTTTATGCTTTGTTTTTTTCCATTCCTTATGATTCTCTAAAGGATTTCCAGAGGTGCTTAGATCTATATTCTCAGGAAGTTTAATAGGAAGTTCATCTTTTTCTACTGGAACAATACTTCCATCTTCCAAATAAATCATTGGAATTGGACATCCCCAATATCTTTGTCTCGATATTCCCCAATCTTTTAAACGAAATGTAATTTTTTTTTTTCCTATATTTTTTTTTTCTATTTCCTTTATAATCTTATTTTTTGCGCCCTCTACTTTTAAACCATCTAAAAATTCTGAATTTACTAAGACACCGTCCTCAGTAAAAGCTTCGCTTCTTTTATCGAAATCACTGTGCTTTTTTCCATCTGGTGATACTACTTCTAAAACATCTAATTTATATTTTTTTGCAAAATCCATGTCTCTCTGATCATGTGCAGGACATCCAAATATTGCACCAGTTCCATAGTCCATTAAAACGAAATTTGCTACAAATATTGGTAATAATTTATTCTTTACGAAAGGATGTTTAACGAATGATTTAGTTTTATAGCCAATTTTTTCAGCTATAGCTAGCGCCTCTTCAGTTGTTCCTACTTTTAAGCATTCATTCTTAAAATCAATAAAAGTTTTTTCGTTCTTAAATTTCTCACAGAAAGGATGATCAGCAGAGATAGCGACAAAAGAGGCTCCAAATATAGTATCGGGACGAGTTGTAAATACTTTGATATTGGATTTTTTAGCTTCAGTTGTTTCAAAATCAATTTCACAACCTATTGACTTTCCAATCCAATTTTTTTGCATCAACTTTACTTTCTCTGGCCAATTATTAAGTTTTTCTAAATCTTCTAGAAGTTCATTTGAAAACTTAGAAATATTAAAGAACCACTGAGAAAGTTTTTTTCTTTCAACCAGTGCATCAGATCTCCAACCACGACCGTTTATAACTTGCTCATTTGCAAGAACGGTTTTTTCAACAGGATCCCAATTAACATAATTTTCTTTTCTACTTATGAAACCTTTATTATATAAGTCTATAAATATTTCTTGCTGATGCTTATAATAGCTTTCATCACAAGTTGAAATTTCTAAATTCCAATCAATTGATAATCCAAGCATCTTAAGTTGTCTTTTCATTTCAGCAATATTTTTTTGCGTCCAAATTTTTGGATTAAGATTATTCTCACGTGCTGCATTTTCTGCAGGCAAACCAAAGGAGTCCCAACCCATTGGATGTAAAACATTAAAAGAATTTAGGTATTTATATCTAGCTATCACATCTCCGATTGTATAATTTCTAACATGGCCCATGTGAATTTTTCCTGATGGATATGGAAACATTTCCAAGCAATAAAACTTTTTTTCTTTGTTTGATCTATAAAGATTTGTTTTATCCCAAATCTTTTGCCATTTTTCTTCAATATTATTAAAATTTACCTTGTCCATTTAAGGTGAGATTATTTTTTCTTTTTATCTTTATCTTGTTTTTCAAGTAAAGCTGCTTTTTTAATAATTGAGACTATTAGTTCCTCTTCAATTTTTGAGTCAATTTTATTTACCGAACAAGATGTAGGTAAATCTTTAGAACAACTTTTTTGATGAACAATTATTTTTAAACTGTTACTTTGAACTTCATTAGATAAAAATCTAAGAGTTATTTTAATAGCATCATTATTATTTGAAACATCGCTGTACCAATCAGTAATTATTACTCCACCAGAGTAATCTACTGTAACTAGAGGTAAAAAATCTAAAATTTCTAAAGATGCTCTCCACATAGGATTGGAGGAGCTAAATTCGTAGTTCGTAGACCCCCCTCTTTTTGTAAGGTTCTTAAGAGATATGCCCCTACCTTCCTCAATATTTTTTCTTGCTCTATCCATTCCTTTTATAGGTGTTTTTCTTGTATCAACTTTTTTGATTCCTCCACAAGAGTTTAAAAGAAGGGCTGTTACAAATAGCATAATTAGCAATTTAGAGATTTTGACGAAACGCATTGTTAATTATTATCATGAACTTAATGAAAACCAAAAAAAATAAGTAAATTAGCCATTTATTTAGGTGTTGTATAAATACTACAGTTACTCAATATCTTCAGTTTATTAGCTGTTTTTTGGTTAAATTTAGTCGAAAAAAGCTAAGTTGTCGTCAGTTTATAAACAATAACAAAGGAAACAAAAATGAATAAACTAACAAAAATCACGTTAGGTTTTATTGCTTCTTTAATGGTTGCTACAACTGCAGCTCTTGCTGGTGAATTAACTATCACAGGTTCTGCTAAAGCAACGTACTCAATCAGAGGTTCTGAAAGTGCGTCAGCTCAAATTGGAGCACCACAAGGAATTGGTATAGCTAACGAATTTACATTAAGTGCTAGTGGAGAATTAGACAATGGTATGGCTTGGACGTATGCACAAGATATCGATGGTGCAACTGTACAAGACGATGCTGCAATGTCATTAAATACTCCATTCGGTATGTTCAAAGCTTGTGTACATGAATGTGGTCTTTCAGCTAATTTAGCGTTTGACAATTCTGTATACGGTGCAGGTTCAGACTACGGTCTAGCAGGAACATCAGCATCTACAACATCAGCAGGTGATGACGCAACTACATTTACTTGGGGTACAAACATTAGTTCGTACAACAACGTACAATTCCACACTCCAGCGGACATGTTACCGTTTGGATTAGTAGTAAAAGTTGCTTACGCTCCTGAAGCAGATGGAACAATGAACTCATCAAACGCAGCAGCAACTTCTACTGAAGCAGGTAACGGTGTTACTCAGTATAGAGTTGATGCAGCTCCAATTGATGGACTAACAATCGCAGCTTCTTACTTAGAAATAGATGATGCAGATGCAGGTTCAACAGCTACTACTCAGCAAGCTGAGCATGGTGGTGTTGCAGTAACTTACGCAGTAGGTCCAGCAACAATTGGTTATGGTAAGTTCTATGTAGCTCCTACATTAGGTGCAGCGTCTCAAGGTACAGCACGTGTTACTGATTATGAAAATAGTTCATGGTCATTAGGTGTTGCAGCGAATGACAACTTGTCATTCTCTTACAACTTAGAGTCTTCTGATGAGCACAACAAGACTGAGTCTCAGACGAATACAACTACTAAAACTACAACTGAGTTCGAAATTAGAACAATCCAAGCAGCATACACTATGGGCGGTATGACATTATCTGTAGCTAACAAAAAGCTAGAGAACATGGACTACACAGCTGATAAAGATGGTGCAGAAACTATATTTGCAGTTTCTATGGCGTTTTAATTACGTAGTAAGTTAAAAGATTTAAAAAAGCCGGCTGATAACAGCCGGCTTTTTTTTTATTTCTGACATAAGTACAAATGCATTTGCATTAACTTTATTAAGTTTATTTAAATTATTTAAACGTATTCCTCCTAAAGGTACCAAACTACCTTTATTCTGGTAAGTAATAAGGTTAAATTTTACAACTCCTAAATAGGACCTCTTATTTTTGTAGTCTGTTTTAAATAGTCTTGAAAATATTATACTTTTACACCCCTGTAAGATTTTTGTGTTTATTTCTTTAGTATCGTGTGCTGATCCTATTTTTACGACTTTATAATTTAGATATTTTAAACTTTTGTTATAAGAGGAGATATAGAGGCCATCTGCTTTAATTTTTTGAAATAACTTAAAGTCGTTGGCTATAAAAAATTTAATTGATTTCTTTTTACATCTGTTTCTAAATATTCTTAACCTTTCAAAATTGTTATCTTTTAAGTTATTTCGATAAATAATGTTAAATTTGCCTCTTTTTTTTATTAAATTTAAATTTAGTAATTTTGTATTATCAATGTATAAATAATAATTATTTTTAAAGGTAAACATTTATGTCTATAATAGTTGATAGGTTTAACAAAATAAAATCTAATATTAATAATTTAGGCAAATCCAAAACTATCAATATAATTGCAATAAGCAAAACATTTTCTATAGACCATATAAAACCTTTATTAAATATAGGCCATGATCATTTTGGAGAAAATAAAGTTCAAGAAGCAACTACTAAATGGAATGATTTAAAAAGAGACAATAGTAAAGTTAAATTACACATGGTCGGTAAACTTCAATCTAATAAGGCAAAAAAGGCTGTCCAACTTTTTGACTTTATTCATTCTCTCGATAATAAAAAATTAGCAGACACCCTAAGTAAAGCTGAGGCAGAGACAAAAAGAAAAATAAAATATTTTATTCAAGTAAATATTGGAAATGAAGTACAGAAATCAGGAATTCTATTGAATGAACTGAGTGATTTTTTCTCTTATTGTACTGAGGAAAAAAAACTAGATGTTATAGGCTTAATGTGTATCCCGCCTAACGATAATAATGAAGAAAAATATTTTGGGTTAATTAACGAAAAAAATAAATTATTAAAGTTAAAAAATTTAAGTATGGGGATGTCTTCAGATTATCTTAAAGCGTTAAAATATGAGGCAAACTTTTTAAGAATTGGTAGCGCAATATTTGGAGAAAGAAATCAATAAATAAAAAGTTTTGTCTTCTTAGTTATATATTTCAGGAGAATCCTCATGTCTTTCTTAGACACAGCTATGCATCCTCTAGTGGGTTTATAACTTTTATTTGCTATGTGTAAAAAAATAGCGCTACCTTTAAATCTAATAGTCGGTTTATAATTATAATTAATTACAATGAGTATGTCATATAGACTATTTTTCCTATAAAGTTTTTCAGATTTATATGGAAATGGAAACCTAACCAATTTGTTATATTTCTTTGATTTGGGGTCATCACACCAACCCATATTTTTTGTGATATATGTTTTTTTTATTAATGTTTTTATTTTTTTATTTCTGTCTTTTCTATAAAAAACCTCAATAAATTTAAAAACCCCACTTGGTGTACAATTATCACCCTCACGTTTTTTATCAGAAATTCCTCTTTTACCTATAGAGCATTTTACTTTATAATTACGAAAGTATAGATTTTTATTTTTTAGTTTTATATGCATAGTAATAACAACATTAATGTATTAGTTTTTTCTTCAGATCATTTTATCAACTCATTTGTTGAACTTAAAGATCATTTCAATTTTAATTTTGATTTTTTTAAAGTGGACAAAAAAGTTGATACATCCTCTTATTACGGTCTATATGTAATAGAAGACTTAATTCTTAAGGATAAAAAGATTATAAAATTTTTGAAAGAAACTAGCATTCCAAAATTAATTATCTATAAATCTGATATTTTTGCAGATTTAAAATTTGATGACAAAATTTCAAAACCACTAAATATCCATGATTTTAATGAAAAAATAATTGATTTAGTGACTAAAAAACAATTTAGAAAAAATTCATTTATAAAATTAAAGGATTATATTCTGGATAAAAATGAAAAAAAATTAAAAAAAAACGACTTATTTATAATCCTTACAGAAAAAGAAATTCAATTATTGGAATTATTATTTAATGAAAAAAAACCTATAAAAAAATTAGATATTTTAAAAGCAGTTTGGAAATACTCAGATGATGCTGATACTCACACAGTGGAGACACATATTTATCGCCTGAGGAAAAAAATTTTTGATCAGTTTAAAGACCAAAATTTTATCAATAATTTTAAGACAGGATATTCTTTATGAAAAAAAGAAATAAAATAGCTAGAGATTTACATTCAAAAAAGTATAGATTGAGAGTTATAAAACCTAAAAAAGGAAAAGGTAGTTACTCAAGAAAAAAAGGAAAAAAATTTAGCTAAGTCTAGCGCCAATTTTTTGTATAACTTTTGAAGCCATTTCTGTTCCTGTTTCTAAACTTTCCTTTTCTGACATTTTATTGATAAAACCATGTAAAAATCCAGCTGCAAATAAATCGCCAGCTCCTGTTAAATCAATAACTTTTAGATTTTTTTTACTCTGGCATTCAAAAATTTCTTCTCCATTTATAGACATACTTCCTTTTTCACCCCTAGTTATAATCAATAATTTGTTTAATTTCTTTCCAAACTCTACTACATCACTAAAAGATTTTGCATCAATTAATGACATTATTTCTTGTTCATTTGCAAAAGTAATATCTAATTTATTTTTTACTAAATCAAAAAAATTCTTTTTATGTCTATCTACACAAAATTTATCAGATAACGACATTGCGGATTTTTTTGAAAGTTCTAACGCCTTGTTAAATGCAGATTTTGGCTCTCCTTCATCCCACAAATAACCTTCTAAAAAGATCAATTCACTTTCTTTTATAGCTAAGTCATTAATATCATCAGTATTAATTTTTCCAGCAACACCCAAAAATGTGCACATAGTTCTTTCAGAGTCTGGAGTTATTAATATTAAGCAAGTTCCAGTTGGTGATGCTTCTTTTTTCTTAGAGTAGAAATATTCAACATTTTCTTTTTTTAAACCTTCTTCATATTTAGCACCTAACTCATCGTCGTTAACTTTGCCTATAAATCCTGCCTTACTACCAAGTTGAGAAATACCAACAATTGAATTTGCTACAGAACCACCAGAAACTGTTTGTTCAATTTTTAGATTAGATAATAATTTTTTAAATTCAACTTCATCTACAAGTTTCATTGTGCTTTTCGTTAATTTATTACTTAATAAAAAACTTTCATCTACTTTACAAATAACGTCAACGATTGCATTTCCAATACCTAATATTTTCATTTAAGCTTTTTTTGTTTTAACTGGCTTTTTTCTAGTTGGATAACAGCTTTTACAAATTTTACAAGTTATACCGAAACAATCTCTTGCTTTACAATATTCCCTTCCATACCAAATTATTTGCAAATGAAGTTTATTCCAGTATTTTTTAGGAAAATTTTTTTTAAGATCTTTTTCGGTCTGCACAACATTTTTGCCACTAGTTAAACCCCATCTTTGAGCCAATCTGTGAATATGAGTATCAACTGGAAAAGCAGGGTATCCAAATCCTTGAGACATTACTACGCTGGCTGTTTTATGCCCTACACCAGGAAGTTGCTCTAATTCTTCAAAAGAACTTGGAACTTTACCTTTATACTTTTCAACTAGTATTTTAGATAAATAAAAAATACTTTTAGCTTTCACTCTAAAAATACCAATTCTTTTTATCAATTTTTCAATCTTTTTTCTTCCCAATTTTAAAAAGTGATGAGGGCGATTGTATTTTGGATAAATATTTTTTGTTACATTGTTTACATTAACATCGGTACATTGAGCTGAAAGTAATACGGAAACTAAAAGAGTAAATGTATTTTTGTAATTTAAAGGTATTGGAACTTTTGGATAGGTTTTATTTAAAATCTTCAAAATAATCTTAGATTTATCTTTATTATTCACTTAAAAATTTAAAAGATTTCTCATAGAGTAAAGACCTGGCTTTTTACCCATTATCCATTTAGCTGCAGCTAGAGCACCCTCAGAATACAAAGCTCTGTCAAAAGACTCATGATTTAAAGTTACAATTTCTTTACCGCTGGAAAACTTAACCTCGTGTTCTCCGACAACTTCCCCCTTTCTTATCGAGTTGAAATTTATTTTTTTACTATAAGGGAAGTTTTTTTTATTTAAATATTTTTTACCAACTAAATTATAAAAATTTTTATTTTTTCCTACAGCTATTCCTTTTCCAAGCATTAAAGCTGTCCCAGAAGGATAATCTTTCTTGTGCCTATGATGAACTTCATAAACTTTACTTAAAAAGTTTTTTCCTAGAGACTTTGAAGCTATTTCAGTTAAATACATTAATAGATTTACTCCCAAACTCATGTTTCCAGCTTTTAAAATAGGAATTTTTTTTGAGTAATTTTTAATAACTTTTTCTTGTTTTTTAGTAAAACCAGTCGTACCAATAACAACTCTTTTTTTTTGTTTCACTGCAAATTTTAAAATTTCTAAGGTACATTTTGGAACAGTAAAATCGATTATAACATTTGCTTTTTTAAATGCGCGACTTGTGTTTAGTTCAGGTCTTATTCCGCTTATCTTTTTATTAATTTTTCTATTTTCTGTTAAAGACACTAATTTAAAATTCTTATTAATTTTAGAAGACTTAATGAGTTGTTTGCCCATTCTGCCTTCACATCCAGCAATAGTTAAATTGATTTTTTTCATTATTTAATTAAGTAAATAATTACAATAATAATAAGTACAATTATAGTCCAGATTGATAAATTATTTAAAAATTGTTTTACCTTAGTATTTGTAGCTAAAAAACCAGGTAAGACTAGCGCTAAAACTGCAATTAAAAAAATTGCAGACATTATCTGATGAATTTCCATTTAATTTATGACTTATTCCAAAATTTTTTAGCTTTTTCAAAAAAGCTTTTTATTAAAGGATTTGATTTAGTATCTTCCAATGTTTTAAATTCTATAAGTAATTCTTTTTGTCTTTTAGTTAATGAAGTTGGTACCTCAGTTATAATTCTTATATATAAATCTCCATAAATATTTCTTTTAAGTACAGGCATGCCCTTTCCCTTAAGTCTTAATTGTTTTCCACTTTGAGTTCCAGATGGAATTTTAATTTTTGTTTTTTTGCCGTCAATAGAAGGTACCTCTACTGTAGATCCTAGAGCTGCATCTGTGAACGAAATAGGTAACTCATAATAAAGATTTTCCTCAGATCTTTTAAAAATATTATGCGGTTCAACCGAAATGAACAAATATAAATCCCCATTTGATCCTCCTTTACTTCCTGCCTCACCTTTTCCAGCTAATCTAATTCTTGTTCCATCATCGACACCTTGAGGAATTTTTACAGCAACATTCTCATTAGATTGTTGTTTACCCATACCATTGCAATTACCACAAGGATTTGTAATTTTTTGTCCTTCTCCACCACACTCAGGGCAGGTTTGTTGTATGGTGAAGAAGCCTTGACTAGATCTAACTCTACCTTGTCCCCCACAATAGCTACAAGCTGAAGGTTTTGACCCTGGCTTAGCACCGCTTCCTGAGCACGTTTTACATTTTTTATAAGTTGTATAATTTACTTTTTTTTCTGTTCCGATAAATGCATCATTTAAATTAATTGATATATCGTATCTTAAATCGTTACCTCTATTTCTCGATCTTCCACCTCTAGATTGTCTTCCAAAACCAAAATCTCCGAATACATCTTCAAAAATATCAGAAAAAGAGGATGAAAAATCAAAGTTGCTAAAACCTCCCTGGCCTCCCGCTCCTTGAAAGGCTGCATGTCCAAACTGATCATAATTTGCTTTTCTTTTTTCATCAGAAAGTACATGGTAAGCTTCACTTGCCTCTTTGAATTTTTCTTCTGAACTCTTATCACCTTTATTTTTATCAGGATGATGTTTTAGAGCTAATTTTCTGTAAGCTTTTTTGATTTCTTCTTTGTCAGCTGATTTGTTTACACCTAAGACATCGTAATAATCTCTTTTAGCCATAAAAAGGTTTGTCCTTATTAATTGGTCTTAGGCTCTTTTTTCTTTGTCTTCTTTGCCATCAACTACTTCTGCATCAACAACATTTTCTTTCTCTTTATCCTCTTTATCAGTTTTTTTATCGTCAGGCTTTTCACCAGGTTTTTGTTGGCTTTTGTAAACTGCTTCACCTAACTTCATTGAGGCTTGTATTAAACCTTGGGTTTTCTTTTTAACTTCCTCAGTATCAGTTCCTTTCAAAGCATTTCTTAAGTCGGACATAGCTGTTTCTATTGCCTTTTTCTCTTCAGAGGTAACTTTATCACCGTGCTCTTTAAGACTCTTTTCTGTTGTATGGATAATACTATCTGCCTGGTTTCTTACATCCACAGTTTCTCTTTTCTTTTTATCTGCATCTTTATTTGCTTCAGCTTCTTTAACCATTTTGCTTATTTCTTCCTCGGTTAAGCCACCAGAAGCTTGAATTTGAATTTTTTGTTCTTTACCAGTTCCTTTATCTTTTGCAGAAACATTAACTATTCCGTTAGCATCGATATCAAAAGTAACCTCTATTTGAGGAACGCCTCTAGGCGCATTAGGAATTCCAACCAATTCAAAGTTACCTAAAATTTTATTATCAGCTGCCATTTCTCTCTCTCCTTGAAGGACTCTTATAGAAACAGCGGGTTGGTTATCTTCAGCTGTTGAAAAGACCTGGCTTTTTTTAGTTGGTATTGTCGTATTTTTTTCAATAAGTTTTGTAGAAACGCCACCCAAAGTTTCAATACCAAGAGATAACGGCGTAACATCTAACAATAGAACATCTTTTACATCACCTTGAAGCACACCTGCTTGAATAGCCGCTCCCATTGCAACGACTTCATCTGGATTTACACTTTTATTTGGCTCTTTTCCAAAAAAATTTTTTACAGTCTCAATTATTTTAGGCATTCTTGTCATCCCACCAACTAAAACTACTTCATTTATTTCTGCGGCAGAAAAACCAGAGTCCTTAAGTGCAGTTTTGCAGGGAGCTAATGTTTTTTCTATTAAATTTTCTACCAACGCCTCTAATTTAGCTCTAGTGAATTTTAGATTTAAATGTTTAGGACCAGTTTTATCAGCAGTTAAAAAAGGCAAATTTATTTCTGTTTGCGTTGCAGAAGATAACTCTATTTTAGCTTTTTCTGCAGCTTCTTTTAATCTTTGTAATGCAAGTTTGTCACCTTTAAGATTTATTCCATTGTCTTTCTTAAATTCCGAAATTAAATAGTTAACAATTTCATCATCAAAATCTTCACCACCTAAAAAAGTATCTCCATTAGTTGACTTAACTTCAAACACTCCATCACCTATTTCTAAAATTGATACATCGAAAGTACCTCCACCTAAATCGTACACTGCAATTTTTTTACCACCTTTTTTATCTAATCCGTAAGCTAAAGAGGCAGCCGTAGGTTCGTTTATAATTCTTAAAACTTCTAGTCCAGCAATTTTACCAGCATCTTTAGTTGCTTGTCTTTGAGCGTCATTGAAATAAGCTGGCACAGTTATAACTGCCTTTGTTACAGATTGACCTAAATATTTTTCTGCAGTTTCCTTCATTTTTTGTAAAACAAAAGCTGAAATTTGAGCTGGAGAATATTTTTTACCTTTGCCTTCTACCCAGGCTTCTCCTTTGTCTGATTTAATTATTTTAAAAGGAACTTTCTCAACATCTTTTTGTACTGAGTTGTCCTCAAAAACTCTTCCTATTAATCTTTTGGCTGCAAAAACAGTATTTTCTGGATTAGTTACAGCTTGTCTTTTTGCAGGTTGACCAACTAATTTTTCATCATTATCTAAAAAAGCTACTACAGAGGGTGTTGTTCTAGCTCCTTCAGTATTTTCTAATACTTTAGCCTGAGAGCCATCCATGATCGCTACACAAGAATTAGTTGTTCCAAGATCTATTCCAATTACTTTACTCATAAAATATTTTCCTTTGATTTACTTTTATATGGGTGTTTTTTTCAATTCTACAAGTCATAAAATTCTACTTTTTATTGTCTTTTTCCTTACTATCTGCGCCCTTTTTTTTAGATATACCAACCAATGAGGGTCTTAATAGCCGTTCACCAAACATGTATCCTGGCTGCACTTCCTGTACCACTGTTCCTGGCTCAACAGACTCATCTACGACCTCTAACATTGCTTGGTGTGAATTGGGATCAAATTTTTCTTTGAGGCAGTTTATCTTTTTGATATTGTTTCTCTCAAATATTTTTACAAGGTCTTTTTCAATGACATCAATATTTTTTAAAAATTTATCTAAATCTTCGTTGCTTTTTAGTTTTTGGTCATTTTTAATTGAAATTTGTGCGCGTTGTAAATTGTCTAACAGCGCTAAAGTCTCTTTAGCAAAATTGAAGCCACCAAACTCAAAAGCCTCTTTAATCTCCTTTTCAGACCTTCTTCTTTGATTTTCTAATTCAGCGAGTGTCCTTAAAAGCTTGTCTTCATTTTCTTTTAACTTTTCCTCTAATGACAAGTCCTTTTTTTCACTATTATCGTTATTCTTATCAGGTTTTTTGTCGTTCTTATTTTCCATTACTGCTATATAGGAATAAAAAAATTAAATACTAGATAAACGTGAAAAAAAATAAGCTTATTTTAATAGGTACAAATAATAAGGGGAAATTCAAGGAACTTAGCTATTTATTACCAAAAAAATTTAAGAAAATATCTCCCTTAAAACTCAAGATTAAAAGTCCCATCGAAAGTGGCAAAAGTTTTTTAGCAAACTCGAAAATCAAAGCTAATTATTTTTCAAAAATTTCAAAAATAACATCCTTATCTGATGACTCAGGATTATGCATTAATTGTTTAAAAGGCAAACCTGGAGTTTTATCAGCAAGATGGGCAAAAAAATATGGAGGCTTTAGAAAAGCAATGAAAAAAATTATTGATTTAGTAAAAAATAAAAATAAAAACAAAAAAAATAAAAATTTCAAAGCGAAGTTTATTTGCAGTTTAACTTTTAAAGAGCCAAACAAAAATTCTATAAGTGCGGAGGGAATTTTATATGGAAATATTTCTCCTAAAATTTTAGGGAACAAAGGTTTCGGTTTTGACTCTATTTTTATACCAAAAAATTACAAAATTACTTTTGGTCAAATGAATAAAAAGAAGAAAATCAATATAGACCACAGGTTTTTAGCTTATAAAAAGCTTAAAAAAAAAGTTAAAATTCTTTAAATTTTTTGTTTTCAGCTTTATAAATTTTCAGTTCTTGAGTAACTTTTTTTTCATTAAAATTAAAACTTCCAATTTTACCCTTTATTTTTTCTTTTAGGAAAAAGTCATTAATAGAATTAATTTTGTTATTTTTATTCCAGACATAATAAATTAAACCTAAAGCATCATAAGCAAGAATTGTAATTTCATTTGGGTATAATTGGAAAGTTTTATAATACTTATTATTATGTTTTTTAAAATTAGCAAAATCGATCGAGGGATAGTACAAACTTTTTACTGAATTTTCATAAAATATACTTTCATCAAACCATTGATTCACTGTAGTAAACAAAACATCTTCTTCGTTAACATCAGAAAAAACAAGTGAGGCTAATACACTTTTTAAACTATTTCCAAAATCAATAATGATGACTGAGTCAAAATTTACTTTACCCAAAGTATATTTTTGTTCCAACCTCAATAACTCTCTTTTCGAAGCTTCATCATCTTTGTCCTCTAACATTGCAATTCTTGAACTCAAATTACGTTTTCTTTGAGAATAATTTGTTAACTTTTCTATTTCACCTGTCAAAACTTTTGGATCAGGATTATATTTAAATATTTTATAATTTTTAAGTTTTGTTAATTTTATTCTCTCATCAATAAACTTAGTGTAATCATTTTTAGGGTACATTATTATGGTTTTCTTCTTTTTCTGTTTAATGATGAAATCTTCAATTGTTTTTATTTGAGACTCTAAACTTATTCCAATACTTATAATGTTGTTCTCTATTTTGGATTCTTTGTTTGACAAAGAAATAAAAATCGTATCTTTATATTTTTTAATTTCTTCAAAATCTTCCGAGTCAGGTGGACCAATAATTATTTTTGCACCTGAGCTTATTATTTCTTGTATAGCTATATTAAGCTTTTCTTTATCATTTGAGCCTGAGTCTCTTGGAATGATTATTATTTTTTTATTATTCAATTCACTTAGTGCTAGTTGCGTTGAAAGCAATAAAGATTCACCTAAGTTTTTGTAGACACCCGAAAAAGGAGCTAATAAACCAATTTTAAGTTCTTTATTATTTTCATCACACATTAAATTGCTATTAAAAAAAATTGATATATAGAATAAAATTGTAATAATTGGTTTAATCATAAAATGAATTCTTTTTTACCAGGCCTATACATTGTTTCTACTCCAATAGGAAACCTTGATGATATAACATTAAGATCATTAGATATATTAAAAAAATCAGACATTATTTTGTGTGAAGATACAAGAAGATCATTAAAATTGTTAAATCATTATAAAATTAAAAAAAAACTTTTTCCATATCATAAATTTAATGAAAAAAAGGAACTAAACAAAATTATAAAATATTTAAATGAAGGCAAAATTTTGTCACTAGTATCGGATGCTGGAACGCCTTTGTTATCAGACCCAGGAAAGCTTTTGGTAAAAGAATGCATTAAAAAACAAATAAATATTTACCCAGTACCTGGGCCATCTTCAATTACCGCCTCTATGAGTGTATCCGGTTTTGATGATAAATTTATTTTTTATGGTTTTTTACCTAAAAAAGAAAAAGAATTAAATAACGAGCTTTCTAACTTAAATAACTCATCTTTCTCAATTATATTTTTTATTCCCGGAGTAAAAATTAATTATTATTTAAGTTTTTTTAAAAAACATTTTTCTTCTAGAGAAATTCTAATAGCTAGAGAAATTACTAAAATTCATGAGACTTTTTATAGAGATAAGGTGGATTCTATCCAACTTTTTAACTCACCACTAAAGGGAGAGTTAACGGTTGTAATTTCTAAAAAAAATAATAAAACTAAACCTTTATTGGATGATTCTAAAATTAAAGATCAGGCAATTAAACTTTTAAAAAAAAATAGCTTAAAAGATGTTGTTAAAATCATATCTGAAAAAGAAAAAACAAATAAGAGGCTAATATATAAAATTTGTTTAGATATAAAAAATGAGAAAATTACTTAACATAATTACTTTATCTCTATTTCTTTACTCATGTCAGGCATCGAAGGCAGGACCTTTTGGAAGAGGTGTAAGTATTTCATTTGATCCGAGGACTGTCGGTATGCAAATTGATGACACACTAATGCAAAAAAATTTAGTTGCTAGACTAACCTTGACTGATAAAAAATATTTTTTAGGTACACAGATTGAAGTTTTAGATGGAAGAATATTTATTACTGGAAAAGTTGATGAACCTGAAGAAAAACTCAAAATAACAAAACTTGCTTGGGAAACTAAGGGGGTGAGGTCAGTTAATAATGCCATCGAAATTAGAGGGAAAAAAAACTTTAAGAGTTCAGCTCAAGATGTTTTAATTACAACACAATTAAGAACAGCTATGATATTTAACAAAAAAATTAAATCGTCAAATTATACTTTAGAAACTATCAATAAAAAGATTTATATTTTTGGAATTTCATTTAACGAAGATGAAAAAAAAGAGGTAATAAAAGAAGCAGAAGAAGTCTACAACTCAGAAAAAGTTATACCAACTATTTTCTTAGTTTCTGAATTAAGCAGAAGTAAAATTTAAATTTAATAATCGATTACATCTGATGAATACGCTGCAACAGATGCTAAATTTAAAATATCTGAAGTTGATGATCTTAAAGGAGCAACTTCAATAGGCAAACCCAATCCAATTAAAAGTGGGCCAATTAATTTTGCTCCTCCAAATGTTTTCATTAATTTAGTTGATATAGCAGCACTATGTAACGCTGGCATTATTAATATATTTGCCTTACCAACTATTTTAGAAAATGGATAAACTTCTTGATAAATTGGGTTTAAAGCTACATCTGGTTGCATTTCTCCGTCAAAATCAAAATTTACTTTTTTGCTCCTTAACAGTTCAATTGCGTCTCTTACATGTTTTGTATTTCTCGAAACAGGTTTACCAAATGTAGAGTGAGATAAAAAAGCAACTTTAGGTTCAAAACCAAATAATCTTGCCACTCTAACACAAGAAATCGAGGTATTTACCAATCTTTCGGCTGAGGGAAAATCTTGAACGTTAGTGTCTGCTACAAGTATTGTTTTTCCTTTAGAAACTATTATTGTCATTCCAAAAATTGTCTCACCTTCTCTAGGATCTACAAATTTTTTTAATTTTTCAACCGAAGCAGCATAATGTCTAATATTGCCTGTAACCATTGCATCTGCATCTTTACATGCTATCATTGAAGAACCCCAAGCTACTCGATCATTTCTTATTAGTCTATCCACATCTCTCTCTAGCAACCCATCCCTTTGGAGTTTTTTATATAAATACTTTTTATATTTTTCTCGTCTCGATTTATCTTTCGAATTGACTATTTGAATTTCAAAATTTTCATCTAACCCAATTTTTTTAAGCTGCTCTTTAATTCTCTCCTCGCTTCCAATCAAAATTGGTTTACCGAGTCTTGCTTTATTAAATTCTATAGCAGCTTTAAGCATGTTTTCATCTTCCCCTTCTGCGAAAATTACTTTTTTCGGATTTTTTCTGATTTTAGCATTTATACCCTGCATTAAAGACATAGAGGGATCTAGTCGGTTTATTAATTCGTCTTTGTATACATCAAAGTCGCTAATCTTCTTCCGTGCAACACCACTTTTAATAGCTGCCCTGGCAACTGCCGAAGGTATTACGCTTAACAATCTTGGATCAAACGTTGATGGTATTATATAATTCTTTCCGTATTTAGGTCTTTCTCCTCCGTAAGCTGAAACTACTTCATCAGGAACATCATCTCTGGCTAACATTGCAATAGATTTTGCAGCAGCCATTTTCATTTCTTCATTTATCTCTTTTGCCCTAACATCAAGTGCACCTCTAAAAATATATGGAAATCCAATTAAGTTATTAACTTGATTTGGATAATCGGATCTACCTGTTGCTATTATCGCATCTGTTCTAACTTTTAAAATTTCCTCTGGAGTAATCTCCGGATCAGGATTTGCGCATACAAATATGATAGGTTTCTTAGACATAGATTTTATCATTTTTGGTGAAACCGTGTCTTTTGCAGAGAGACCTAAAAAAACGTCTGCATCAATCATAGCTTCTGAAAGCTTCCTATGTTTTGTCTCTGTAGCATGCTTTAATTTAAAATTATTTAGACCCTCCCTTTTTTTATAAATTACTCCTTTAGTATCACACATTATAATGTTTTGTTTTTTTACTCCTAAGCTTTTAAATAAATCTACGCATGCCATAGCAGAGGCTCCAGCACCGTTAACCACAACTTTAATATTTTCAATTTTCTTTTTTTGAATATCTAAGGCGTTAATAAGAGCCGCAGTTGTTATAATAGCTGTACCATGCTGATCATCATGAAAAACTGGAATATCTAAAATTTTTTTTAATTTTTCTTCTATTATAAAACAATCAGGTGCCTTAATATCTTCTAAATTAATACCCCCAAAAGTATTTCCTATATTTTTAACTGTATTTATAATTTCGTTTGGATCTGAATTTTCTATTTCTATATCTATTGAGTCTATATCCGCAAATCTTTTAAAAAGAACTGCCTTTCCCTCCATAACAGGTTTAGAAGCCAAGGCACCTAAATTTCCTAATCCTAAAATAGCAGAACCATTACTAATAACTGCTACTAAATTACCTTTGCTGGTATAATCGTAAGCGGCATCTGGATTTTTAGCTATTTCCTTAACAGGCGCTGCCACTCCAGGGGAGTAAGCTAAAGAAAGATCTCTTTTAGTCACTAAAGATTTTGAGGAATTAACCTCAATTTTGCCAGACTTTCCCTTAATATGAAAATCAAGAGCTTCTTTATCTGTGTAATGATCAATTTTAGACTTTTTTGTCATCGAATTTTGAGTATGTAATATAAATGAGACGAAATCACTATTAATTTTTGGCTTAATTATGAATTTATTATCTTCAACATCAGTTTTTAGTTTTTATACACTAATTAGCAGAATATTAGGATATTTAAGGGATATATTAATTGCCATATTTATTGGCGCCTCTTTTTTAGCTGATGTCTTTTTTGTGGCGTTCCGTATTCCCAATACATTTAGAAGATTATTTGCCGAAGGAACTTTTAATGCAGCGTTTATACCAAGTTACACTGCAGAGAAAGCGAAAAGTAAGTTAAAAGGCAAAAAGTTTGCGGATGAAGTATTAAATCTTTTAATTTTAATTTTGTTGGGTATAGTTTTTATTGTTGAAATTTTTACTCCATTTTTAGTCTATTTGCTTGCTCCAGGTTTTTATAATGATGCATCAAAATTCAACTTAGCCGTTGAATTAACAAGAATAACATTTCCATTTTTATTATTTGTAAGTATATCATCCTTTTTTTCAGGGGTTTTGAATTCAAATAATAAATTTGCCGCAGCTGCAGCTGCCCCAATTATTTTAAATATAATTTTAATTATAAGTCTTTTTATTTCTTACCTATTTAAACTAGATTTTGTAAAAAATTTATCTTACGGAGTCACTTTTGCAGGAATAATTCAATTATTTTTTTTATTAGTCTTTACCAGAAAATATTATAAGCCGTCTCTTTTTTTAAAAACTAATATTAGTTCTAAAGTTCAATTTTTTCTAAAAAAACTTTTACCAAGTATTTTTTCATCTGGAGTTACTCAGATAAATATTTTAGTTGGTACTATTATTGCTTCCTTTGAAGCTGGAGCTGTTTCCTATTTATATTATGCAGATAGAATATATCAAATTAATTTGGCTATTGCAGGAATCGCAGTCGGAACAGTTTCACTTCCTGTATTATCTAAAAGTTTAAAATTAAAAAAATTTGGGAATGTAAAAAATATACAGAACAAATCTATAGAACTTTGTTTACTTTTATCTGTGCCAGCAAGTTTAGGATTAATTTTAGCATCAGAGGAAATAATAAACGCTTTATTTGGTTATGGTTCATTTACAAATTCTGATGTTACTATGACAGCTAAAGCACTTAAATATTTTGGTTATGGAATTCCGGCTTTTGCATTAATAAAAGTTCTTTCTAACTTTTACTTTGCGAGAGATAATACTAAGACACCATTTTACCTATCATTGTTTAGTGTTGTTTTGAATATTGCAATAAGTCTTTTATTATTTAAAAAAATTGGTTTTATCATTATCCCGATTGCTACTTCAATCTCAACATGGTTAGCAGTTATTTTATATTTTATTTTATTAGGCAAATCTAAATTTTTGTTCTTTGAAAATTTACCACTTTACAATTTCTTTAAGATTATATTTTGCACATTTATTATGTCTTTTGTCTTGTATTATGGATTAAGTTTTTTTGAGGATAAACTTGCTTATGATAATATTTATAAGTCAATTTATCTTGTATTTATGATAGGTTTAGTGGCAATGATATATTTAATTAATTGTTATTTATTTGGTTTATTAAAATTTAAAAATTATAGGGCGTTTTAAAATGAGTATTAAAAAATTAGCTTTTTCAGGTGTTCAACCAACTGGCAATCTTCATTTAGGAAATTATTTAGGAGCTCTCACAAACTTTGTATCGCTTCAGAAAGAAATGGAATGTATATTTTGTGTAGTCGATCTACATGCGATTACAACTTTTCAAAATCCTAAAGAACTTAAACAAAATATCTTTGAAACAACTGCAGCTTTTTTAGCAATAGGTTTAGATGAGAATAAAAATATTATATTTAACCAATCATCAGTAAGCGGTCATGCAGAGTTAGCATGGATACTTAATTGCGTCTCAAGAATTGGTTGGTTGAATAGGATGACACAATTTAAAGATAAAGCTGGATCAGATAAAGAAAAAGCAAGTGTTGGTTTATACATTTACCCGAATCTTATGGCTGCAGATATACTACTTTATAAAGCAACACATGTACCAGTTGGGGCAGATCAAAAACAACATTTGGAATTGTGTAGAGATGTAGCACAAAAATTTAACAAAGATTTTAAATCAGAAAATTTTTTCCCCATACCAGAACCCTTAATTCAAAAAAATATTTCAAGAGTGATGAGTTTAAGAGACGGAACGAAAAAAATGAGCAAATCTGAAGAGTCAGATTATTCTCGAATTGATTTGAAAGATAGTGCCGACGAAATAGTAAAAAAAATAAAAAAAGCTAAGACAGACTCTTTGCCAATACCTGGTCAGGAAAAAGAATTAGAAAAGAGACCTGAAGCACTTAACCTATTAAAGATTTATGCTGACTTAAAAAAAACTCCAATTCAAAAAATTCTTTCTGAAATGGAAGGTAAAGAATTTTCTTTTCTGAAGAATAAACTTTCAGATAGTTTAGTTGCAACAATTTGCCCCGTAGGTAAAAAAATTAAGGAATTAATCGATGATAAAGCCTATCTAGAACAAGTTTTGAATAAAGGCAGAGAAAAAGCTTTAAAAAAAGCTGAGGAGAACCTAAAAAAGATACGTGAAATAGTGGGATTATTGTAATATACATTACGCATGATACACACAGAACAAACACCTAATCCGGACTCTCTAAAATTTTTATCGGAGAACGTTATATCCTCTGTTGGTATGGAAGAATTTCAAAAAAAGGATAAAGATAAAATAAATAATATTTTTATAAAAAAATTACTTGAAGTAGAAGGAGTTGAATTAATTTTATTAGCGCAAAACTTCTTAACAGTTAAAAAAAGCAATAGTATTTCATGGGATGCTCTTAAGCCAACCGTAGTATCGTATATTAATGACTATTTTGAGAAGAATAAAAAGCCGATTTTAGAATCAATTACTAAAAAAATTTCAGGGGAAAAAGTTGACGAAGTTATCAAAAAAATTCAAGAAGTTTTAGATACGAAAATAAGACCCGCAGTTGCAAGAGATGGTGGAGATATAAAATTTAAATCTTTTAAAAACGGTGTAGTAACAGTTGAGTTGCAAGGGAGCTGTTCTGGTTGTCCAAGTTCTTTAATGACTTTAAAACAAGGGGTACAAAATCTACTTTGTCATTATGTAGAAGAAGTAAAATCAGTAGAAGCAAATTAAAAAATGAAAAAAAACTTAAGCTATAGAGATAAACTGTTAGAACTTTCAGAAATATATAAAATTGCTGAGATACAAGTATACGAAAGAAATAAAAAGTATTTAACAACTGCTCAAATAGAGCATATTTTGAAAAAAAATAAAGTTCCAATACCAACTGAACTCAAGAAAAATATATTTGAAATTCAAGCAAAAAAAATTTCCAAACCTATATTCTCAACAGGAAATAGAATTGGAAATTTTTTCTCTTCTGTATCAAACTCCATTTACAAATTTTTTGCATCAATAAAAAAGTCAATTATTAATTTCTTTTTAGATACTAATAATTCAATTTTAAATTTTTTTTCTTATGTGGCAAAGACTATAGTAAATATAATTTTTGGAACAGGTAGAGCAATATTAAACTTCTGTTCATTTGTAAGCAAAACGACCCTCAAGTTTTTTAATGGAATTTATAATTTTGATATTGAAACAAAAAAAGTAAATCAACTAGTATCAGTAATTTTAATTTCTGCTTTTCTATTTTTATTTGGGGTTGCAGGATATTTTGGAAAAGATACTTTTATTAATTTTTATACTGAGACTCTTCAAGATAAAGAGATTGAGAAAAAAACAATAAAAGAAAAAACTGTTAATAAGAAATTAGCAGAAGAGAAAAAAAATGAACCAGTAACTAAGCCGAAGCAAAAACAGGCTAAAGTTCAACCTAAAAAACAGAATAATACTAATTCAGTTAAGGAATTTGTTTTACCAAATTTAAACCTTAAAACAGAGACAGTTTTAAGTTTGTTTAATGACGTGCAATATGACTTGAGAAAAGTAAGAAATGAGAAAAGAGTTAAGCCAATATATTTTACTCAATTTCCAAAAGATTTAGATGAAATTAAAGACAGTAAATTAAAAAAAGATACTTTTATAAAGATTGTTTTACCTTTGGTTGTTGCTGAGAACGAAAAAATTACTGATGACAGATTAAAACTTAAAAAAATACAATCAAAGAAAATTACTTCAGAGAAAGAAAAATCTTGGTTAAGGCAAAAACTTAGAGAGTATAAGGTAAAAAATTCAGACATTAATGAGCTTAAAAAGAGAATGGATATAATTCCGATTTCAATTGCTCTTGCTCAAGCAGCTAAAGAAAGTGGTTGGGGGACATCGAGATTTGCCTTAGAAGGAAATGCAATCTTCGGTCAGTGGACTTGGACTGGACAAGGCATTGAACCATTAGACAAAGGACAACATCAAGGCCATAAGATTTTAAAATTTCCAATTTTAAGAGCATCAGTAAAAGCTTATAAGAATAATTTGAACACTCATAAGGGTTATTCTAAATTTAGAGAAAAAAGATATACATTGAGAAAAAGGAATAAACCAATAAAAGGTATTTCTCTGACTGACACTTTAGATAATTATGCTCAAACTGGAAAAACTTATACTAAAGTTCTTGAACAAATTATTGATCAAAATTCATTAGATGAATTTGAAAATGTTTTATTAAGTAATTCAGTTGTACGTAAAGAATTGAATTTATAAAATTATTTTTCCGCTATAACAAATTGTATTCCTAACCATCTCCAAAAGCCGTTATCTTGCAAAGAACAATTGATACGACCTCTTTCAGTGGTAAACTTTCCCTCAAGTAATACTTGGACCTCATAGTCGTTAGTGAATTTGATATTAGATTTTCTCCATTTATTTTCTTCGTTGGAGTAACAATTTATTAAATTAATATTTTTGATATTTTTATAAAATTTTATTTTTACATTTGGTGGATTTGTAGAGTCGTTTATATATTTTTCTTTTGGTGTAATTTCCTCATACTTAAAAGGCAATGTTTTTAATATACTTTTGAATCTTTTTGTTTCACCATATTTTTCATTAATAGGAAATCTCGGAAGTTCAAAAAGATCTTTTGACTCATCAGCTACTCCAGAATGTTGACCAAAAGCATATTTAAAATTTAAATTTTTAATAATCTCTTTAAACTCCAGACTGTATTCTCCAAAAGGGTAAGAAAAAAATGGCGAGTTAAATCCAAGTTCTTTTTTAAAAATTGCTATTGATTTTTTAATATCTTCCTCTATTTCTTTATTAGTTCTATCTATAAGATACTCATGAGTATGACTATGATTTCCAATATGCACAAAATCTTCTTTAGCTATTTCTCTAATTTGATCCCAACTCATATAATTATTAGCTCCAACCTCTCTTGTACTTACAAATAATATAAAAGGTATTTTTTCAGCTTTAAGAATTGGCCAAGCATTTAAATAAAAAGACTCAAAACCATCATCAATTGTTAATAAAATTTTTCTTTCAGTATTTTTTGAATTTATATGATTTTCAAACTCCTCAGCCTTTAAAAAGGTTAAATTTTCTGCTTTTATAAGACTGATGTGTTTTGTAAAATCTTCAACTCTGATATTCGTAGAGGGGTATTTATTTTCATTGAATCTATGATACATAACTGCAATAACTCCATAATCTTCAAATTTATTAGATGCGGAATAGGAGTTTTTTGTAATAGGAAGAACTGCTAGAAATAAAATTATGATTAAAGACTTTTTAATAATAAATTGCACAGGTAAAAATGATTCAATTGGTTTAAGAATTAATAATAATTTTTTTGTTAAAAAATTTCAAATTAATAATAAAGCAAATGATATGCTTGTGGGCAATATAGCTGAATTTTTAAAAAAAAATAAAGCTAGTGTTGATAAAAACTTTTCTATTATCGTGAACCAGGGCCCAGGTAGCTTTTCATCAATCAGAGTTTCATTAGCTGTGGCAAAAGGAATAAAATTATCTAAAGGAGCTAAATTATATGGCTATAAAAGCAATTTATTAAACGAATTTAACCTTAAAAATATTGAGCTTTTAATTGAAAAAAATCTTTTAGAAAATAAATTGATTAAACCACTCTATATAAGTTAAATTGGAATTAAATATGAGTACAATAGAAGATAAATGTAAAGAAAAAGGCGTCAGACTAACTGAGCAAAGAAAAGTTATTGCAAAGGTTATTTCAGATTCAAAAGAAACTTATGGATCTAAAGATCATCCTGATGTTGATGAGTTACATAAAAGGGCTACTTCTATAGACAAGAAAATCAGCATTGCAACTGTTTACAGAACCATTAAACTTTTTGAAGAGTCTGGTATTTTAATTAGACACGATTTTAAAGAAGGTAAATCAAGATATGAACCAATCACTGAAGAGCATCACAATCATTTAATAGATATAAATACTGGTGAAATAGTTGAGTTTGTAGATAAAGACATTGGAGCGCTACAAAGTAAAATTGCACAAAAGTTAGGGTATAAACTAGTAGACCACAAACTGGAATTATACGGATCAAAAATTAAAAAAAATTAATATNTTGAATAAAAAAATTTTTATTAAAACTTTTGGATGCCAAATGAANGANTATGATAGNAATCGTATTTTGGATTTATTTAAAAAGATTGGTTATACTCAAACAGAAAATATCTCAGAAACAAGTTGCTATGTATTAAACACCTGTCACATTAGAGAGAAGGCTACGGATAAAGTTTATGACGATGTAGGAAGACTCAAAAAAAAATTTAGAAATAAAAAAAAAACCTATTCTTTTAGTTACTGGCTGCGTAGCTCAAGCCGAAGGTGAAGAAATGTTAAAAAGAGAGAGCTATATTGATGGAGTATTTGGACCACAGTCATATCACAAAATTCCAAAAATAATGAATAAAATTGAAATTGAGAAAAGGAGAGTCAATAGCACAGAATTTGATGTGATTGAAAAATTTGATAGTTTAAATTTAATTAAAACAAAAGATTCTAAGACGTCCTCTTTTCTTACTATTCAAGAGGGCTGTGATAAGTTTTGTAATTTTTGTGTTGTTCCTTATACAAGAGGGCCTGAATATTCAAGATCTAATCATGAAATTATATCTGAGGCAAAACAGTTGATCGATGGAGGCACGAAAGAAATAACATTATTAGGACAAAACGTTAATGCATATAATTCAAAAAATTTTTTACTTTCAGATTTAATATGTGAGTTAAACGAAATGAACGGATTGGAAAGAATAAGGTATACTACTTCACATCCAAAAGATATGACTGATGATTTGATTGNTGCATATAAAAATTGTCAAAAATTGATGCCCCTTGTTCATTTGCCTGTTCAAAGCGGATCTAGTAAAATTTTAAAACTTATGAATCGAAAACATAATATCAACGATTATTTTGGTACTGTAAAAAAATTGAAAGATAAAAATTCATCTATAAAGTTTTCTAGCGATTTTATAATTGGTTATCCGGGAGAGACCGATGAAGATTTTAACTTAACTTTAGCTTTATTGGATAAAGTTGATTTTATCAACTCATATTCATTTGTTTTTAGCCCTAGACCAGGGACTCCAGCATCTAAATTGAAAATTATTGACGAAAAGATAGCTAAAAAAAGATTAATGATATTTCAAAGAAAATCTGATGAAATTGTAAAAAATTACCGTCAAAAACTTTTAGACAAAAAAGTAGAAGTTTTGTTTGAAAACTCTTTAAATAAAAAAGAAGGAGAATATTTTGGAAGAGACAAATATGCAAATGCTGTAATAGTTAAAAATGATCAAGATTTAACTGGAAAAATTTATGATGTTAAAGTTACAAATTTTAACCAAAACACACTTTTTGGAGAAATTTCCCTATAATGTCTAAAGTAAGTAAATTTACTGAGAGTTATATAATCAGGAAAATCGATAAAGAAACCGTCAATATCCAGATTCTCGACAATNATGCTCTTATGGCTATTGTAGGCGAGTTTAACAATAATTTGTTAGAATTAGAAAAATTGACAAATACAAATATTTTTTTTAGAGGAAATTCAATTACCGCAAAAGGNAAAAGTGAGGATATATCTAATATATCTGAAGCTATAAAGTTTCTTTTAAACAAATTTCTTTTGACTAATTTAATTGAAAAAAATGATATAGTTTTGTCAGTGAACAAAAATATTGGGACAGCAGGTAAAAATATCCAGCCATTAGAGCATTTAATTAAAACTCCAAAAAAGTCAGTTATAGCAAGATCAAAAAAACAATCCGAATATATTCAAGCATTAAAAGAGAACAGTATAATTATGGCGTTGGGACCTGCNGGAACTGGAAAAAGTTTTTTAGCTGTTTCAGTTGCGATTACTTTATTGATGGAAAAAAAAGTTGAAAGGGTAATACTGTCTAGACCAGCAGTAGAAGCTGGAGAAAAACTTGGTTTTCTACCAGGGGACATGAAAGAAAAAGTAGATCCATATTTAAGACCTTTGTATGACGCTTTATATGATTTATTTGGCTTTGAAAAAATACAAAGAAAAATAGAAACAGGAGAAATTGAGATAGCGCCCTTAGCTTTTATGCGAGGAAGAACCTTAAGAAATTCTTTTGCAATATTAGATGAAGCTCAAAATGCAACAACTACTCAAATAAAAATGTTTCTAACACGAATAGGCGAAAATTCAAAACTAGTAGTTAACGGAGATCCATCTCAAATTGATCTATTAAATAAAAATAATTCAGGTTTAATTAAATCAAAAAACATTTTAAAAAACATAAGTGGAATTAAAACCATCGAATTTGACCACAGAGATGTAGTAAGGCATCCANTGGTTTCAAAAATTATTCAAGCCTATCAAAAAAATTTTGATGATAAAAATTAATGTACTTATTGATAATAAAAATTGGAAAAAGTATATTAAAAATCCAGAAAATTATATTAAAACAAAAATTAAAAAATTAAATAATAATATTTCTCTTAAAAATAAAAAGATAGAATTCTCATTATTGTTATCAGACAGTAAACTTATAACTAAATTAAATTTAAAATTTAGAAAAAAAAATAAAACAACTGATATTTTGTCTTTTCCTTCTAATGAGTCACTAAAACCAAAAAAAAAAAGGAAACAATCTTTTGTTTATATTGGAGATATAGTGATTAACTTGAATAAATTAAAAACTAACTTAAATAAAAAAAATTTTTACTTAAAATTTGATGAAACATGGATACATGGTTTNGCACATTTATTAGGACATAAACACAAATCTAAAAGAGATTATTTAGTAATGAAAAAAATTGAAAATAAATTTTTAAAACAAATTAATTAAATGCTTTTAGAAAATTTAATCAATAAAAGAGTCAGCCTTGTTTTTTTATTTCCCTTAGTTTTAGGAATGTTAACTGTTTTAACTTTTCAACCATATAACTTAACTTTTTTGAATTTTTTAATTATTCCATGNTTATTTGCAATTCTTGTTTATGTGAATAAAAAGTCAAAAAGTACCTACAGAAAAAAACCTTATCTAATAAACTTATTTTATATTGGTTATTTTTTTGGTGTTGGCTTTTTTCTAACTGGAACACACTGGATTTCTAATTCACTAACTTTTGACTCAGATTTAAATTACCTTATCCCTTTATCATTATTTTTAATTCCATTATTTCTTGGTTTATTTTATGGGGTGAGTACAATTATTGTCGGACCATTTTTAAAAAACAATTTTCCTTCAATATTATTTTTTTGTGCCTCACTTTCATTTTTAGATTATTTAAGAGCTAAAATTTTTACTGGCTTTCCCTGGAATCTATGGGCTTATAGCTGGTCTTGGTTTATTGAAATATTGCAAATTTTAAATCCAATAGGTTTATTTGCATTTAACCTACTTACTTTAACAATTTTTTGCTCTCCGCTATTAATAATGCATAGAAAAAACAATCTGAATTTNTCAATATTTTTCTTTTTAATTTTACTGTTTTTCTCAAATTATATTTATGGTTCTTTTTCAATTAACAAAAACACTAAATTTATCAATAATCTAGGACAAAATGAAAATAATTTAACAAGAATTAAAATAGTTTCACCTAATTTTGATTTAAATTATGATTTGTCACAAGTTGAGTTAAATAATCAAATTTTAGAAATAATTAAGTTTAGTGAGCCAAAAAAAAATGAAAAAACTCTGTTTATTTGGCCAGAGGGGGTTTTTGGGGGATATAGTTATTCTGAGGTTAAGAAAATTAAAAGTATTTTTCAAAAAAATTTTTCAAACGACCATACTATTATATTTGGTATTAACTTAAGAAATGAATATTCAGATAAAGAACATTATTTTAACAGCTTAGTCGCGGTAAATAATAATTTTGAAATTATTTATAAATATAATAAACAAAAACTCGTCCCATTTGGTGAGTTTCTACCTTTTGAAGATTTTTTAAATGACTTTGGTTTAAAAAAAATTTCACGCGGTTATGGTTCTTTTTCAAAAGGAACTAAACAGCAAAATTTAATTATTTATGATTATAAAATTTTACCTTTAATATGTTATGAAATCATTTTTCCTGAAATGACTCAAAATACAATCGATGATTTAAACTTCATACTTAATATATCTGAAGATGGATGGTTTGGAGGTACTATTGGTCCTTATCAACATTTTTCNAAAGCAACTTTTAGAGCTATTGAGAGCAATACATATCTTTTAAGATCAGCAAACAAGGGGATAAGTGCATTTATAAACAATAAAGGTATTCCAATAAAAAGGCTAGAACCTTACGAATCTGGGAATATAGAATTAAAAGTACCGTTAATTCAAAATAATTTTAAAAATAGAAATGATTTGATATTTTTTTTACTTTTATTTACATATACAGTCATCTTTTTAACATTAAAAAATAGATTTAAATGAGTAAAAATTTTTTATTTACAAGCGAGTCTGTTTCTGAGGGGCATCCCGACAAAGTTTGTGATCGAATTTCTGACATGGTCGTAGATACTTATTTAGCAAAAGAGCCTTTTGCAAGAGTTGCATGTGAAACTTTAGCAACCACTAACAAAGTTGTTCTTGCGGGCGAGACTAGAGGACCAAAAATTAAAAGCGAAGAAATTATTGAGAAAGTAAGAAAATGTATAAAAGATATTGGTTATGATCAAAAAGGATTTAGTTGGAAAACAGCAAACATAGAAACTCATTTACACGAACAATCAACAGATATAGCTATGGGTGTAGACTCTAAAGGAAACAAAGATGAAGGCGCAGGCGATCAAGGTATAATGTTTGGATATGCCTGTGATGAAACAAAAGATTTAATGCCAGCTCCAATTCATTTTTCTCACAAAATTTTGAGATTAATGGCAGAGGATAGGAAAAAAGGTAATTTGGAGGGTATAGAACCAGACTCTAAAAGCCAGGTAACTATTTTATATGAAAACGAAAAACCAAAAAAAGTAACTTCAATAGTTATTTCTACTCAACATTCAAAAGATGTAAACCAGAAACAAGTCAAAGATCTTTTAATTCCTTATATAAAAAGATCTATTCCTGAAAGTTTTCTTAAAGATTTAGATGAAAAAGAAATTTATATTAACCCGACTGGACAGTTTATTATTGGTGGTCCTGATGGGGATACTGGTCTTACAGGGAGAAAAATAATTGTAGACACTTATGGTGGTGCAGCGCCACATGGAGGAGGAGCATTTTCAGGAAAAGACCCTACTAAAGTTGATAGATCTGCCGCATATGTAAGTAGATATATTGCAAAAAATATTGTAGCGGCAGGAGTTTCAAACAAATGTCTTATTCAACTTGCCTATGCTATAGGTGTTTCCAAACCACTTTCTATCTATATAAAATTAGCTGATAAGGACGCCGAGAAGACAGAAAAAGTAAAAAAAGTTATCNAACAAAACTTTGATTTGTCTCCTAGGGGAATAAGGGAATTATTACAATTGAATAAGCCAATATATGAGGCGACTTCAGCCTACGGTCATTTTGGAAGACAACCTCAAAATAATGGTCAATTTTCTTGGGAAAAAACAGATAAAGTAAATTTTTTTAAACTGTAACCTTGAAAAACATATAAATATTTATTAAATAGTAATGACATTGCTAATTTTACAAAATGGGCTTTTGCCCATTTTTTTTTGGAAAAAACAAAAAGGAAAAATATGTTAAATAGAGGATTAGATAAACTAGAGCTTTTAAGGATAGTTGAAGCTGTGGCAAATGAAAAATCTATTGATAAGGAACTAGTTATTGAGTCGATGGAGAGCGCAATTCAAAAGGCAGCATTAACAAAGTTTGGTAATGATAACACTATAGAAGTAAATATTGATAGAGAAAACGGTGAAATCAAAATAAACAAAGTTCTTGAAATAGTTGAGAACATTGAAGATCCAAATAGACAAATTACCCTAGCTGATGCAGATAAAACCAATAAAGAAAAAAAAGAACTTAAAATTGGTGATAAAATCTTTGAAGAGTTGCCACAAATAGATTTTGGAAGAATAGCGGCTCAAAGTGCTAAGCAAGTAATAAGCTTTCGAGTCAAAGAGGCCGAAAAAAGCAGACAATATGAGGAATTTATAGATAAACAAGGGCAAATATTAAGTGGCATAATTAAAAGAATGGAATATGGAAATGTAATCGTAGATTTAGGAAGAGCTGAAGGAGTTATAAAAAAAGATGAATTAATACCTAGAGAAATTCTTAAAACAGGAGATAGAGTAAAAGCATATTGTAGTGAAGTAAAAAAAGAAATTAAAGGGCATCAGATATTTTTATCAAGAGCNCATCCTCAATTTTTAGCAAAACTTTTTTTTCAAGAAGTTCCTGAAATTTATGAAGGAACAATAGAAATTAGATCCGTAGCAAGAGATCCTGGTAGTAGAGCGAAAATATGTGTTTATTCTAAAGATAGCTCAATTGATCCTGTGGGCGCATGTGTAGGTATGCGAGGNAGTAGAGTTCAAACTATTGTAAATGAACTTCATGGAGAAAAAATTGACATAATCAAATGGACGGAAGATCTTCCAACTTTAATTTCAGAGTCTTTATCACCTGCTGAAATACAAAAAGTTTTAATTGATCAAGAAAATAAAAGAATTGATGTAATTTTATCTGAAGAAAATTTNAGTAAAGCTATAGGTCGAAGAGGTCAAAATGTAAGATTAGCATCTAAATTAACAAATTTCGAAATAGATATTTTAACTGAAAAAGAAGACTCTGAACGAAGACAATTAGAATTTAAAGATAAAACAGAAAATCTAATAAAAAATTTAGAAGTTGATGAAACATTGGGCCAACTTTTAGTGTCAGAGGGTTTTCAAGGTATCGAAGAAATATCTCAATCTAAGGCTGAGGANATTTCAAAAATAGAAGGAATAGACGAGAACACCGCAGAGGAGTTAATTAATAGATCAAAAGAAAATTTAATAAAAGAAAAGGAAGAAGTTTCTAAAAAGCTTAAAGAGTTAGGAGTAGAAGATTCGCTAATAAACTTAAAAGGTATAACCCAAGGTATGCTAGTTTTATTGGGTCAAAGAAATATTAAAAAACTAAGTGACTTCGCTTATTTGTCGTCAGATGAGTTAATAGGGGGTTTTGATGAGGTAAAAGGAAAGAAAGTTAGAATAGAAGGATATTTAGAAGAGTTCTCTTTATCCAGAGAAGAGGCTGACCAGCTAATAATGAATGCAAGGGAGATTGCTTTTAAAGAGTAATTTTATGAACGAAGATAAAAACAAAAAAAAAACTTTAACTATTTCTAGTACATTTAATAAAAAAATTGATGTTTCTTCAATCAAAAAAAAAGATAGTAAAAAGTCTTATTTTATAGAAAAGAAAAAAACTCACAGGGGCTTTAGAAATCCTGGAAAACCAATTACTTCAAATAATTTTGAAGGCAAAGCTCAATCACATAAAAAAAACTTAGAACGAAAATTTGTTGANCAACAAGCAACAAAAGCCTTTATAAAAAAAGATGAAAAAAAATCTAACAAAAATAAATTAAAATTAAGAGGACCAGTAGAAAAAAAAGATTTTAAGTTAACAGTCTCTAGAGCATTAAATGTTGAAGAAATAGAAATTAAACAAAGAAGTTTAGCTTCAGTAAAAAGAGCTCGATTAAAAGAAAAAAGAAATAACCCCCAAACTGAGGAAAAAAAAGAGTTTAAAAAAGTTATTAGAGACGTAAAAATTCCAGAACAAATCTCTATACAAGAACTATCAAATAGAATGGCTGAACGTTCTAGTGATATTATAAAATTCTTATTCAATATGAAAGTTGTAGCTACAATTAATCACGTTATAGACAAAGATACTGCCGAGTACATAGTTAAAGAATTTGGTCATAAGCCAATTATTGAGGAAAAACCAGTATTAGAAACTATCAAGATTAAAAATATTGTTAAGGGTAATCTAAAAAAAAGACCTCCAGTGGTTACGATAATGGGACATGTTGATCATGGAAAAACTTCTTTGCTTGATTCACTGAGAAATACCGATGTTGTTTCTGGTGAACATGGTGGCATAACCCAACATATCGGAGCCTACCAAGTAAAAACTGACAAGGGAGAGACCATTACTTTTATTGANACCCCTGGACANGCAGCTTTCACTGAAATGAGGGCTAGAGGATCAAAAGTAACTGACATTGTTGTATTGGTTGTAGCTGCGGATGATGGGGNTAAACCACAAACTATTGAGGCTATAAAACACTCAAAAGCTGCAAAGGTTCCGATTATTGTAGCTATAAACAAATGTGATCTGCCCAATAAAAACATAAGCAAGATAAAAAATGATTTAATGCAACATGAACTTATAGCNGAGGAATTAAGTGGAGAAACCTTATTTGTTGAAGTTTCTGCTAAAAAAAAAGAAAACTTGGACAAACTTAAAGAAACAATACTTCTTCAATCAGAAATATTAGATTTGAAGTCTTCTTTTGCTGGACCTGCTTCTGGAGTGGTGCTGGAGTCAAAAATAGATAAAGGGAAAGGACCGGTGTCTACAATTCTAATATCTAGCGGTTTATTAAAAAAAGGCAACTTTTTTGTTTGCGGAAATACCTGGGGCAAAATAAGAGCAATGATTAATTATGAGGGAAACAACGTTGAAGAAGCCTCACCATCTATGCCTATTGAAATATTAGGGATGAACGACTCTGCATTTGCTGGCGCTGAATTTTCCGTAACTGAAAATGAGGAGAAAGCAAAGGAGATCGCTGATTTTAAAAAGGCAGACAGCAATCCTAATAAAAAATTAATAGCAAAAGATAAAACAAAATTATTTGAGGACAAATCTAGTAAAGATGAACTAAATATAATTATAAAGTCAGATGTACAAGGTTCAAACGAAGCCTTAAAAATGGCTATAAACAAAATTAAACATGATGAAGTTCAAGCACATATTATTTTATCAGATATAGGCATGATAAATGAAAGCGATGTTCTTTTAGCTAAAGCATCAAATGCTTTATTAATTGGCTTCAACGTCAAACCTAACAGGGAAGCAAAAAAGTTAGCAGAAGACCAAAATATAGAAATTAAATATTTCAATATAATCTATGAAGCACTTGAGACTATAGAAAAAGGTCTTTCTGGTTTATTAGAACCAGATATAAAAGAAGTTGCAAATGGCTCAGCTCAAGTACAAAAAGTATTTAGTGTTTCTAATGCAGGTAGGATAGCTGGATCAAAAGTTGTTAACGGTGAAATTAAAAACAAATCAAAAGCAAGGCTTATAAGAGATGGAGTGGTTGTTTATGATGGAGAAATTTCAAGTATATTTAGAGAGAAGAATGCTGTAAAAGAAGTAAAAACAGGTTTAGAATGCGGTATTGGGTTAAAAGATTTTATTGATTTTAAAGAAAATGATATCATCGAGTCTTATGAATCTAAAAAAATACAAAGAACAATTTAATGAAAAAAGACAGTCGAAATCAAGCTTATAGTCAAAGACAGTTAAGAGTTGGTGAACTTATAAAACAAAATCTTGGAGAAATTTTCATCAGAAATGAAGCAAAAATTCCTATGCTTGATACTAAAATGATAACTGTTACTGAGGTCAGAATGACGCCAGACTTAAAAACCGCAAGAACCTATGTAATTCCCTTAGGTGGAGTAGAGATGAGAAAAACCGTAAGTACCTTGACTGAATTCTCACATCTTGTTAGAAAAGCATTGTCAAAAAAAATTGATACTAAGTTTCTTCCTAAACTTTCATTTATTGAAGACAACTCCTTTGAGTATGCAGAAAAAATTGAAAGATTAATAGAAAAAAATAGAAAAAATGAAACAATCTAAAAAAAGTACAACTAATACATTGGCTATTCACGAAAAAGATGTTGGGTCCGCTGAGGTTCAAATTGAATTATTGAGCAAAAAAATTGCAAGATTATCAGAACATTTTAAGAAATTTAAAAAAGATAAACATTCTACTTTAGGATTAGAAAAATCAGTCAACAGAAGAAAAAAACTTTTAACTTATTTAAAAAGAAGAGATCCAGAGTCATACAGTAAAGTTCTAAAACAATTAAATTTAAGGAAATAATGTTTAAAATTCATAAAGAAGAAATTAAAATAAATGGAAAAAAAATAACTTTAGAAACAGGAAGAATTGCTAGACAGGCTGATGGAGCTATTATTGCAACTTGTGGAGAAACAGTTGTGATTGCAACTGTGGTTGGAGCAAAAAAATTGAAAGATGGACAAGATTATTTTCCTTTATCTGTAAATTATCAAGAAAAATATTACGCAGCTGGAAAAATCCCTGGAGGTTATTTTAAAAGAGAAGCAAGACCTACCGAAGCTGAAACATTAATTTCAAGACTTATAGACAGACCCATTAGGCCTCTATTTCCTTCAAGCTTTTTAAATGAAGTTCAGCTACTTCCAACTGTCCTATCTTACGATGGTGAAAATCAACCAGATATTTTATCAATAATTGCTTCATCAGCTGCTTTAGCAATATCAGGACTTCCCTTTCAAGGCCCCATTGCTGCTAGTAGAGTTGGGTATAAAGATGGAAAATTTTTATTGAACCCATCTATTGAAGAATTAAAAGACTCAGAATTAGATTTAGTTGTTGCAGGAACTAAAGATGCAGTTTTAATGGTTGAGTCTGAAACTTCAGGTCTTTCAGAAAAAATAATGTTAGACGCTGTAAAGTTTGGTCATGAAAACTTTGTGCCTGTAATCGAGTCAATTGAAAAATTAGCTAAAAAAGCTGGCAAACCTAAATGGGAAGTAGAAGAAATTGACCATTCAGATGTTAAAAAGAAAATCACTGATAAATTTGAAAGCGGTCTTAGAACTGCTTTTAAAGAAATAGATAAAAAGAAAAGATCAACAGCTATTTCTGAAATAGAATCTCAAGTTAAAGAAATGTTCGCTGAGGATGAAAAAGTGACTGAAAATCAAGCTATGGCACAATTAAAGTCTCTAGAAAAAGATATAGTTAGAACGGCAATATTAAAAGATAAGAAAAGAATTGATGGCAGAGGTTTAGCTGACGTAAGACAAATAAAATGTGAAGTTGGAGTACTGCCGAGGACACATGGTTCTGCTTTATTTACTAGAGGAGAAACCCAGGCATTAGTAGTTACAACTCTAGGAATGACCGATGATGAACAAAGATTAGAGAGCTTAGAAGGAATGCAAAGATCGAGTTTTATGTTACATTATAATTTTCCTCCTTTCTCTGTTGGAGAATGTGGTAGAATTGGAACTGGCAGAAGAGAGATAGGACATGGTAAACTTGCCTGGAGAGCGATAAATTCCTCATTACCATTAAAGGAAAATTTTCCTTATACTTTGAGAGTTGTTTCAGAAATTACCGAGTCTAACGGCTCCTCCTCAATGGCAACAGTTTGTGGAACCTCTTTATCTTTAATGGATGCAGGCGTACCTATAAAAGAACCAGTCGCCGGTATAGCTATGGGATTAATAAAAGAAGGCGATAAATTTTCAGTGCTTTCAGATATCTTAGGTGACGAAGATCATTTAGGAGATATGGACTTTAAAGTAGCTGGAACAAAAGATGGAATAACATCTCTTCAAATGGACATTAAAATTACAGGTATTACATTTGAGATNATGGAAAANGCTCTAGANCAAGCNAANGNAGGAAGNGANCANATTNTAGGNGAAATGAACAAAGCNCTNAAANNTTCAAGAAAAGAATTTTCAAAACANACTCCNAAAATGGAGANTGATANANGTTGATAANAANGATATNGCAACNGTNATAGGNAAAGGNGGNGCAACNATNAGNGAAATAGTNGANACNTCTGGAGCNAAAGTNGATGTNAAAGACACTGGAGAAGTAACTGTTGCTGCACCAGACGAAGTTTCTAGAAATAAAGCTATAGAGTTCATCAAAAGTTTAGTAGCCAAACCTGAGATGGGTAAAATTTACAAAGGTAAAGTAGTTAAGATTATGGAATTTGGAGCTTTTGTAAACTTTTTAGGAAAGCAAGATGGCTTGGTTCATATATCAGAACTTGCCGCTAAAAGAGTTGCTAAAGTAGGAGATGTTGTCAAAGAGGGCGATGAAGTTTCAGTAAAAGTTGTAGGCTTTGACAGAGGTAAAGTTAAATTATCTATTAAACAAGCAGTAGCTTAGAGTCCTAGATTTTATATTCAAAATTTTGAGTTTTTTCATTTACTTGAAGTTCAAAGGCTCCATTATTCAAATGAAAATTTCTAGCCATTTCAGTTAAAGGGGATAAAGTAACCAGTCTATTAAGATGATTTGATTTCTTAATTTTTCTAAATACTTCTTTTACAATTAATTTTCCTCCACCTTTCTTCTTAGACCAAACTGTATAAGCAATCGCTATTTTTCCTACTTTTTGGTCTCTTAAGGCACTTTGCAAGTGAGCATCTTTAGTCATCTTATCTAGCTCTTCAACTGTTTTTGGAATTTCATTTGTAAAACCAAAACACATAATTGCACAAATTTCTTTTTTATATTTAACACCATAAATTTTACGTCCATATTCAGTTCTAAACTTAATATCTAACTCTGGTCTTACTGGGTCCTCACTGATATTACATGTTTTAAGTTCGATTAATTGAGCTCCTTTGACCCAGTCAAAAAAGTTATCTAATTTTTCTTTAAATTTTTCATTTATTTTTTTCATTTGATAAAATATTTATAATTTTTTTTAGATATATTTAGACTTACTATTTATGCATTTAAGCGATGTTATTTTTGCAAGTTAAGAGATATTTTTAGGATCTGGCATTCCTACTTTGTTATATCCAGCATCAACATAATGAATTTCTCCCGTNACACCNGCNGCNAGATCACTNANTAAATANAAAGCAGAATTTCCNACNTCATGAATATCTACATTTCTTTTTAAAAAAGAATGGNTNTNATTCCATTTNTANANAAACTTTGCATCNCCNATNGCNGAAGCTGCNANNGTTTTTATTGGACCNGCACTTATNGCATTTACTCTTANNCCTNTAGNTCCTANGTCTCTNGCTAAATATTTTACACTNGCNTCAAGNGCNGANTTNCANACNCCCATAACATTNTAATTAGGNATNGNNTTTGTNGANTCNTAAGTAAGAGTTATCATACTNCCACCTTTTTTCATNATTTTTGANGCNTCTTTTGAAANTTCNGTNAAAGAAAAACANGAGATNANCATGCTTNTTANAAAATTNTCTCTAGTTGTATNTANATATTCNCCNGACAANTCTGATTTATCNGAAAATGCTACNGCATGNACNACAAANTCNATTTCNCCCCATTGAGATTTNATATCTTCAAANAGTTTNATAACNTCATTCTTTTTTTCAACATCNCAACTAAAAGTTATTTTNGANTTTAATTTTTCNGCTAANGGNATNACTCTTTTTTTTAAAGCATCNCCTAAATATGTAAANGCNAGCTCNGCNCCTGCNNCAGCAAGTTTTTGNGANATACCCCATGCTATNGAACGTTCATTTGCAACGCCCATTATTAATCCTTTTTTTCCTTTCATNANGTCCATNAATTATACCTTTTCAAAAACTAAAGTTGCATTNGTTCCNCCNAAACCAAAACTATTAGACATNACTGAATTTAAANTTACATCTTTTTCAACTTTNGTTACNATNGGATATTTTTTTGCTTCCTCATCCATATCAGTTATATTTGCNGAAGCAGCAATNAANTTATTTTTCATCATAATTAAACTGTANATAGCNTCATGNACAGAAGTTGCNCCAAGNGAATGNCCTGCCAATGATTTTGTTGAGCTAATTTTAGGCTTNTATTCATTAAAGACTTCTCCAACAGCTTTTAATTCAGTAATATCTCCAACAGGAGTTGAAGTACCGTGTGTATTTATGTAATCGATTTTATTTTTTGCTGTTCCTAATGCCATTTTCATACATCTCACAGCTCCCTCACCAGAAGGCGCAACCATGTCAAAACCATCTGATGTTGCTCCATAACCAGTTAGCTCAGCATAAATTTTTGCACCTCTTGCTTTTGCATGTTCATATTCCTCTAAAACCACAACACCTCCACCTCCAGATATTACGAAACCATCTCTAGTCTTATCATATGGTCTAGAGGCTTTTTCTGGAGTGTCGTTATATTTTGAAGATAATGCTGTCATAGCATCAAACATAGCTGTCATTGCAAAATGAACTTCATCGCTTCCACCTGCAAAAATAATTTTTTGTTTTCCAAGTTGAATTAATTCCATTGCATTACCTATACAATGCCCACTAGTCGCACATGCAGAGCTAATGGTGTAGTTAACTCCCTTAATTTTGAATGGAACNGCCAAAGTTGCTGAAGCAGTGCTTGACATTGTTCTAGGAACAACGAAAGGTCCCATCCTTTTGGGNCTTTTTGCTCTAGTTTTATCAGCAGCCAAGATTACGTTTTCTATTGAAGGACCTCCTGAACCCATTATCATTCCAGTGTTAATATTACTTATATCTTTATCCTCCAAACCAGAATCTTTTACTGCTTCACTCATAGATATATAATTATAAGCAGAGCCTGGGCCCATAAATCTTATAAATTTTCTATCAACATNGTCTTCAAGTTTAATATTTGGTTTTCCGTGAACATTACTTTTTAAATTATATTCTTTATATTCCTCAGAAAATGAAATTCCAGACTTTGAATCTACAAGAGATTTGTGTACCTCCTTTTGATTATTGCCAAGACAAGAAACTATTCCTACACCTGATATTACTACTCTTTTCATGATTTAAATAATCCTACTTTTAAATTTTCTGCTCTATAAATTATTTTTCCATCTGCACTCAGTATACCATTAGCAAGCCCTACCACAGCCCCTTCTTTTTTTAAAATTCTTTTCATATTTATCTCATAAGTAGCTATTTTGACTTTTTTAAGAACTTCTCCTGTAAATTTTACAGAACTTACTCCTAAAGCTCTTCCTTTACCTGGCTCACCTACCCATCCTAAATAAAAACCAACCAATTGCCACATAGCATCTAAACCAAGGCATCCTGGCATGACAGGATCATTTTGAAAATGACAATCAAAAAACCATAGATTGTCTTTTATATCCAGTTCAGCTCTAATAAATCCTTTCTTAAATTCGCCAATATTATTTTTAATTTCTGTTATTCTGTCAAACATTAACATTGGCGGCAAAGGTAATTTTGCATTTCCTTCTCCAAATAACTCACCTTTCCCGCAAGAAATTAAATCCTCATAACTGTATTTGTTTTTTTGCATTAATTAAGTTAGCTGTTTTTTCTTGATTTATAAACCATATAATATAAAAGTTTAAAAAAGAATAAAAGATAGTGTAAATAACGTTCATATATGAAGCAAAAAAAAGCAATTGTAAATAAACTAAGATCCTCTGGTTTAAGACCAACAAAACAAAGAGTTTTAATAGCTCAAAATTTATTTGAAAGAGATAAGACTTTTCATTTTACGGTTGAAACGTTGAATAAAGAAATCAACAAAAAAGGTAGTGAAAAAGTTTCTTTAGCTACAGTATATAATACAGTTGAAGCATTTACAAAAGCTGGACACATAAAACAAATTCTAACTAGCAAAAGTAAAAGTTATTTTGATACGAACATTAAGTCGCACCATCATTTTTATGATGAGGATTCAAAAGAGCTGACGGATATAAATTATAATCAAGTTAAATTAAGTAAAGTTCCCCAACCTCCTAAAGGAAAAAAAATCAAGAACCTCGAAGTTGTAATTAGATTACAAAAGTAATAATCAAATATTGACTTTATAGTTTAGAATTATTATAAACTAGAAGCTTAGCTAGAATGATATGAGTATAGAATTTAAAAAAAATGGAAATGGAAAATGCCCCGTCATGCACGGTGGTATAACAAAAGCAGGCGAGTCCAATACCGCTCGACTTTGGCCAAATAGTATTAATTTAGATATTTTACATCAACATGATACTAAAACTAACCCTCTTCCAGGATTTAAATACAGAAAAGAAGTTAAAAAAT
>NHJA01000032.1:0-41942 GCA_002171845.1 Candidatus Pelagibacter sp. TMED203 | reverse complement strand
ATTTAATTTTATTATTTCTAATTTTGTTTGATGGTTCAGGAATATTGTCCAGAAATACCTCAAATCCAAAAACATTTTTTTCTTTAAAATCAAGGGTAGTAACTATGGCAGGATGAATTTCACCAAAATAAGCTAAGATTTTTTTATTATCAGATTTTAAGCATATTGATCCTGATCTACCTGGATGGTAATAACTTTTAGAATCTTTTTTTATAAGAAGGTCAGACTCTTTTAAATTTAATTCAAATAAAGTTCTTAGAACATCGCTTTTAATATCAAAAACATCTAATTTTCTGGGCTTATCTATCCAGCTTTTTCTTCCTATTAAACCAGTCTTGACCCCTCCAGCAACTATTAATTGTTGGCCGGGTTGTTTGCCAAAAAATATTGGTCCTACTTCAAAAATACCCAGGTCTTCATATCCTCGATCCTGGTTTTTTTTTAAATGGAGACATATATTTGAAAATATAGATCTTCTTAAAACGGTTAAATCACTAGATATTGGATTCAAAATACCAATTTCTTCCAATCCTTGGTTAAATAACTTATCAACCTTGGCGTCTGTAAATGACCAAGTAACTGTTTCTAAGTAACCCTTAGAAGCTATAGCTCTTTGAGATAAGTGAAATAATTTTTGTTTATAATTCAGTGTGTCTTGGTTTCTTACTTTTTCTGGAGCAATAATTTTAATTTTATCGAAGCCTTTAATTCTTATTAATTCTTCTACTATATCAATCTCTTGATTTATATCTGGTCTCCAAGATGGAACTTCAACTTTATAATGGTTTTTACTTAACTTTACCTTAAAACCTAGTGAAAACAAAATATCTTTTATTTCGTGAGTTGAGATTGATGTTCCAATAATTTTTTTAAATGTATCTGATTTTAAAATTACTGATTTATTATTTGTTTTTTTATTTCCTGAGATTGAAATTTTACTTACCTGACCGCCGCAGATATCTAGAATTATGCATGTTGCAAGCTTAAGTCCTGACTCTATAGAATTGGGATCGATACCTCTTTCAAATCTAAATTTAGCATCTGTATTAATATTTAATTCTTTAGCTGTTTTTCTTACAGAAGCTGGATGAAAATAAGCAGACTCTAATAATACGTTCTTAGTGGTAATCTCTGTCCCTGATCTAACACCACCAATTATTCCTCCTAGACCAAGCACTCCAGATTTATCTGCAATCACACACATTCCATTTTGTAAGGTATATTTTTTATTATCTAATGCCTCAAAGCTCTCACCTTTTTTTGAGTTTCTAACAATTATTTCCTTATTAATTTTGTCTGCATCATAGGCATGCAGTGGTCGATTAAGATCAAACATCACATAATTTGTAGCATCAACGATAGCTGATATAGGTTTTAATCCTAAAGATATTATTTTCTTTTTAAGCCATTCAGGACTCTCTTTGTTATTAACATTCTTTATATATACGCTTCCAAAAGCACTACAGCCTTGATTTTTTTCTTTTGTAATTGAAACTTTAATAGACTGACGAAACTTTTCTTTGAGTTTTATAGATGGTTGATTTTTTAGTTTTCCTATACCTGAAGACGCTAGATCTCTAGCTATGCCACGAACCCCTAAACAATCTGGACGATTAGGTGTTACAGAAATATCAATAGTTTTTTCCCCTGTACTTTTAAAAAAATTTTTTCCAACCAAATTTTCTTTATTTTTCAATTCAATAATTCCTGCACTCTCATTAGACATATTAAGTTCTGATTCAGAACAGAGCATTCCATGAGACTCTATACCTCTTATTTTTGCTATCTTAAGTTTTGTTTTAGTTTTTGGTATTACCGATCCTGGAGGGGCATATATCGTTACTAAATTCTTTCTTGCGTTTGTTGCGCCGCAAACTACTTTCGCCTTCTCACCTTTTCCTAAATCTACATTACAAAGTTTTAATTTATCTGCATTGGGGTGTTTTTCAACATTCAAAATTTTAGCAATTTTAAAATCACTTAAATTATTTGAGCTTTCTTTTACAGTTTCAACCTCAAGTCCTATATTGGTTAAGCCCTCGATAATTTTGTTGAGGCTGGCGTTGGTATTAAGATGATTTTTTAGCCATGAAAGTGTGANTNTCATNTNCTNANNCCTCNATANTTNGTTGGNACATCNANAGGNTCAAANCCNNAATNATTNAACCATCTNTANTCNCNNTCAAANAAAGATCTTAAATCATTAATTCCATATTTTAACATAGCCAATCGATCAATNCCCATTCCAAAGGCAAAACCCTGAAATTTTTTTGTATCAATTTTTACATTATTCAAAACATTGGGATGCACCATTCCACATCCTAAAATTTCTAGCCACTTGTCGCCCTCGCCTATTATTATTTTTCCATCCTTAATTTTATACTGTATNTCAACTTCTGCCGAAGGTTCAGTAAATGGNAAATGGCTAGGTCTAAATCTCATTTTAATATTTTTAATTTCAAAAAACTCATTAACAAAATAATTTAGACATCCTTTCAGATGGCCCATGGTAATGTCTTTATCAATATGTAAACCTTCTAATTGATGGAACATAGGGGTATGTGTTTGGTCACTATCTGATCTATATGTTCTTCCTGGAACAATTATTTTAAAAGGTGGTTTGCCATTTANCATAGTTCTAATTTGNACTGGTGAAGTATGAGTCCTTAATAATAACTTTTTATTTTTTTCTAAATAAAAAGTATCGTGCATGTCCCTTGCTGGATGATTTTCTGGAGTATTTAAAGCTGTAAAATTATTGTACTCTGTCTCTACATCGGGACCTTCAGCAATTGAAAATCCAATTTCAGAAAAAATTGATGAAATTTCATCTATCACTTGTGACACGGGATGTATTTTACCTTGATTAAATGGCCTTATAGGAAGAGAGATATCTATATTTTCATCTTTTAATTTTTTATTTATTTCTAGAGACTCAAATTCTGAAAATTTTTTATTTATTAAATTAATGAAATTATCTTTTAATTTGTTAAGAGATGAAGCAAATTTTTTTTTCTCTTCACCTTGGAATGAAGAAAGTTTTTTAAATTGATTTGTTATTTCGCCGCTTTTACCAAAAAATTCAGTTTTTAAGTGTTGAAGCTCATCCTTGGATTTTATAGTTTTTAACTTTTCAACAAAAACAGAATTTATTTTATTTAAATCAGTCATTAAAATAATTTGATTCTTTCGTTATATATAGAATAAATGAAAGATTCTTATTAGTTAAGGGAGGATTGAGCCTTTTTAACAATAGATTTAAAGACTTCTGGATTGTTATAAGCCAATTCTGCCAATACTTTCCTGTCTAATTTAATTTTTGACTTATTTAAAGCATTAATGAATTTTGAATAGGTTAAACCCTCAGGTCTAACACCTGCGTTGATTCTTTGTATCCATAATGACCTGAAATCTCTTTTTTTTGCTCTTCTATCCCTGTAGGCATACTGCATAGCTTTTTCCATAGCCTGCCTTGCGACACGAATAGTATTTTTTCTCCTGCCATACTGTCCTTTAACAAGCTTTAAAACTTTTTTATGTTTTGCTTTTGTAATTACTCCACGTTTAGTTCTAGACATTTGTTTACTTTATAAATTGTAAGGCATATACGATTTAACGATTTTAGAGTCTTGTTTTGACATTATCGTTGTGCCTCTTTGTTTTCTTATTTGAGAATTAGTCCTTTTAATCATACCATGTCTCTTTCCCGCTTGGGGCATTTTTACTTTGCCTGAAGCAGTAAATCTAAATCTTTTTTTTTGCTGAACTTTTTGTTTTTAATTTTGGCATAANTCTTCGGTTTTATACAAACAATAAATTAAGTTTACAAGTTAATATTATCTTTATTAAATAGGCTGTATCACCATTATCATTTGTCTACCTTCAAATTTAGGGTGGGTTTCTATCTTTCCAACTTCTTTTGTGTCTTCAATAATTCTATTCATTAAATCTTTACCCAATTGAATATGTTGCATCTCTCTACCTTTAAATTTAACAGTAAACTTCACTTTGTCTCCTTTAACTAAAAATTTTTTTGCATTTTTNAGTTTGAAATTATAATCATGTATCTCAGTACCNGGTCTCATCTTNAACTCCTTCAAGGAAACTACTTTTTGTTTTTTTTTGGCTAAACTCGCTTTTTTTTGTAGATCGTATTTATATTTACCAATATCCATTATTTTACATACTGGAGGATTTGTATTTGGTGAAATTTCAATTAAATCTAAACTTTCATCTTTAGCAATTTCAATGGCTTTCTTTAAAGTTAAGACACCAAGGTTGTTGCCGTCACTGCCTATGACTTGAACATCTAAAGCTCGTATTCTTTCATTAACTCTTGGTCCTTGAGGTTTGGATCTTCTTTGAAAATAATTATTTTTATAATTTGACACTTAATTTAAAGGAAATTTATTTAACTTAACCAGGTCATTAACTAGCTTTTCTTTTTTGACTGTTTCTTGTTTTTCAGATCCTAGTTTTCGAATAGTGACTGTATTTTTTTCTTCTTCTTTTTTACCGCAAATTAAAAGTATGGGAACTTTTGATAAGGAATATTCTCTAATTTTGTAATTAATTTTTTGATTTTTTAAATCCACTTCGCATTTTATACCTTCTTTAAATAAATCTTCAAACAACTTTTTTGCATAATTGTTGTTCTCTTCAGAGATAGGTAATACTACAGCTTGTGCTGGAGATAACCACAAAGGTAATTTNCCAGCATAGTGTTCAATAAGTATTCCTATAAATCTTTCTAGTGATCCGAATAAAGCTCTATGTAACATTACAGGAACTTTTTTTGATCCGTCTTTATCCACAAAACTTGCTCCTAATCTACCTGGTAAGTTTAAGTCTACTTGTAAAGTTCCACATTGCCAATCTCTGCCGATAGCATCACGAAGAACAAAGTCTATTTTAGGACCGTAAAAAGCACCATCACCTTTATTGATTTCATACTTTAATTTTGATTTTTTTATTGCTGTCAGCAAAGCTGCTTCAGATTTATCCCAAATTTTATCATCCCCAACTCTTTTTTCAGGACGGTCAGAAAATTGAAGTAAAACATCCTTGAAACCCAGATCTTTATAAATTTCTAGTATCAGGTTTGTAACACTTAAACACTCTTCTGTTATTTGTTCTTCGGTACAAAATATGTGTGCATCGTCTTGNGTAAAAGCTCTAACTCTTAGTAAACCATGTAAGGCTCCAGATGCCTCATATCTATGAACCTTTCCAAATTCAGATAACTTAAGTGGTAGGTCTCTATAGCTTTTTAGTCCTTGATTAAAAACTTGAACACATCCAGGGCAGTTCATAGGTTTTATAGCAAAAGTTTTTTCGTCTGGAGTTTCTGAAGTGTACATATTTTCTCCAAATTTTTCCCAGTGTCCAGATTTTTCCCATAGTGACTTATCTAGAATTTCAGGAGTATTAATCTCTTTATAGCCAGCCAGTCTTTGCTTTAACCTCATGTATTCAATCAATCTTTGAAATAAAATCCATCCTTTTTCATGCCAAAAAACTGCACCAGGACTCTCCTCTCTAAAGTGAAAAAGATTCATCTCTTTTCCTAATTTTCTATGATCTCTTTTTTCAGCTTCTTCTAGTCTATTAAGGTAATCATCAAGTTCTTTTTTTGAACTCCAGCATGTTCCATATATCCTCTGTAACATTTCTTTTTTTGANTCTCCGCGCCAATATGCTCCNGATACTTTTGTTAGTTTAAAAGCTTTTCCAATTTTACCTGAAGAGGCTAAGTGAGGGCCCCTACATAAATCATGCCAGGTGTCTCCATGGTGATAAACGGAGAGTTCTTCATTAGTTGGAATACTTTCAATGATCTCAGCTTTATATTTTTCTCCGATTTTTTTAAAGTGTTGAATCGCTTTATCTCTCTCCCAAACTTCTCTTCTTGTTTTTACGTCTCTCTCGATTATTTCGGACATTTTTTTTTCTATCCTCGCTAAGTCNTCACTAGTAAATGGTTCTTTTCTTGCAAAGTCGTAGTAAAAACCATTCTCAATTACCGGACCAATAGTTACTTGAGTACCTGGAAATAATTCTTGAACTGACATTGCCATTATATGAGCGGCATCATGTCTTAGAACTTCTAATCCTTCTTTATCTTTTGATGTAACAATTTTAACTACGGAGTTATTTTTAATTTGGTAACTAAGATCTTTTAATTCTCCATCCACCTTCATTATTAACGCTTCTTTTTCTAGAGTTTTGCTAATTTTTTTAGCTAACTCGAATCCATTTATTGATTTTGTGAATGGTATTTTTTTTCCGTCTAAAAGTTTTATATCAGGCATTTAACTATTTAAGTAATTTTTTATATTCTGTAAAAGTTGTCTGACACATTTTTTCAACATCAAATTTTCTTGTTACGTTTTTTCTACCTTCGTTTCCCATTGAATACAATGCTTCTTTATCTAGTTCTATAAGTTTATTAAGCACTTTGGCCAATTCTCTTGCATCTCCTGATTTATATAATATTCCTGATTTTCCGTTAAGAACAGTTTCTTTCGAACCTCCTATNTCACTCGCAACTATAGGTTTTTTCATAGCTTGAGCTTCAACAGCTACTCTGCCAAAAGCTTCAGGTTCAATTGAGCTTGAAACAACNATATCGGCTATTGAGTAAGCAACGGGCATATCTTTCACATGGGATATAAATCTGACTTTTTGGTTCAGTTGATATCTTTCTACCAAACTAAAAAGTTTTTTAGAATAAACCCTTCTACCCTGATCTGGACCTAGTATTACTGCCTGGAAATTAGTCTTATTATAATCTTCTATAAGAATGTTTAATGCTTCAATTAAAATATCTTGACCTTTCCAACTTGTAAGTCTTCCTGGTAACAGTATAGTTTTTTTTTCTGTGTCTAAATTCCAATCTGAAATTAATTTTTTTTTTTTATGTTCNGCAATATTTTTTTCGTTAAAATATTCTAAATTAATTCCTCTAAAAATTACCATCAATTTATTTTTTGAATTTAAAAATTTTTCATAGTTTTCGTTTATGTGATNAAAAATGAAATTAGAGCCAGCAATAATTAACTTAGATTTGACCATCACACTGTTATAAAATTTTTTGATAACATTGGAAAAATTATAAGTTCCATGAAATGTAGTTACAAATTTTCTTCTTGTTAAAAAGCAGGCCCATAAGCATGACCAAGCTGGGGCTCTNCTTCTAGCATGAATTATATCTATATTATAAATTATAGTTATTAAGGAAATTATTAATGTGTTAATGAGCATCAATATTATATTTTTTGAATGCACTGGAAGTTTAAAAATTTTTACTTTATTTTTTTTTACATATTTAAGTAGATGGCCTCCACTAGTAATAATAAATGATTTACAATCTTTCTCGTATAAAAAATGAGCTAAGTCATAGCAACCCGTTTCTGCACCACCATAACCTAGCTTAGGTATAACTTGTAGAATTTTCATTTTACTCAAAGCTTTTCTCCCATTCTAGAGCTGACTTTAAAATATAATTAAGACTATTATATTTCGGGTTCCAATTAAATTCTTTTTTAAATTTTGTAGTATCTGCAACTGAGTAAGGTATATCTCCTTTTCTTCTTTTGCCTATTTCTTTACTTAAAGAGTGTTTAAGAATTTTTTCCATTTCTAATACAACTTGATTAACTGAATAACCCTCACCGTAACCACAATTATAAATTTCTGAATTTTTCTTACCTATATTCTCAGCAGCTATTGCGTGCATTTCTGCTAAATCAGTAACATGAATAAAATCTCTCACTGTGGTTCCATCTTGAGTGTCATAGTCATTNCCATTAATAACAATTTTCTCTCTTTTGTTTGTGGCGACTTCACAGACTGCTTTGATTAAATTATTTGAATTTTTTGCAATAAGTCCTGATCTCTTTTTTTCATCAGCTCCAGCTACATTAAAATATCTCAAAATAATGGATTTAATTTTTTTCTCATTTGACAAATTTAGCAAATACTTTTCAAATTCATGTTTTGTTTTAGAATATGGATTTGTAGGCATCAACTCACTATTCTCATTAACTTTTTTCATAATAGAGGTGTTTCCGTAGACACCTGCAGAAGAAGAAAAAATAATTTTATTTAAACCGCATTCCATACAAATATTCATAAATGTCTTAGCTTTATCTACGTTGTTAAGTTTATATTTGTCTGGGTATAAAAGTGACTCCTCTACTTTAACTAAACCTGCAAAATGCATAACAAGATCAAATTTTTTTTTTTCTTAAAAGCTCTTTAATCNTTTTTTCATCTGATATGTCAGTTTTTAAAAAGTTAGCCTTATTAGGAATTAATTTAGAATTGCCGCTAATTAAATTATCTAAAATTGTAACCGCATGACCTTTGTCGATAAGCAAAAGAGATGTGTGACTTCCAATGTACCCGGCTCCACCAGTAAGTAGAATATTCATTAAATAAGTTTACATTCAAAATTATAGAATACTTACAATATATCTATATATTTAGAATTGTGAAAAAAAAAATTAAATTTTATATAACAAGTCAAAATAGAAGAATTAGATATTCTTTAATAAATCAGGAAAAAGGATTAGTTTTAATTTTTTTTCATGGTTTCATGTCTGACATGGTTGGAGAGAAACCATTAAATTTTGAATATTTTGCCAAAAAATTAAAAATTGGGTTCTTAAGATTCGAATACTCTGGACATGGAAAATCAAGTGGAAAGTTCACAAACGGATCTATTTCTAAATGGACTAGCGATGCTAAAGATCTAATAAAAAACAAAGTTTCTAAAAATAAAAAAATTATTTTAATAGGGTCTAGTATGGGTAGTTGGATAGCTTTAAATTTAGCAAAATATTTTAAAAAACAGTTAATAGGATTTGTTGGAATCGCATCAGCGCCTGAATTTACTGAGAGAATAATGTGGAAGAATTTCACTAAAAAAATGAAAAGTCAAATTTTAAAAAATAACGTTCTTGAGTTAAAAAATGATTATGGCTCTACTTACCCGATTACAAAAAAGTTAATATTTGATGGTAGAAAAAATAAAGTTTTTTCAAAAATGAAATTAAAAATTCCTGCTCTTTTGTTTCACGGCACAAATGATAAAACCGTTCCAATCATTTTTTCTAAAAAGACCTTAAAATTATTTACTAATAAAAAGAAAAAAATGTTTATTATTAAAAATGGAGATCATAGTTTGTCAAAGAAAATAAATCTCAAAAAAATAAATAAGGAACTTAAAAAATTAATTAAACAATTTTTTTAATCCTTCTTTATATGTAGGAAACCTAAGTTTAATCTGCAACTTGTTTTTCATATTTTTATTACTTACTTTTTTTGAGTCTTTATAAAATTCTTTTATCATTTTATTTTTAAATTTTGCTATTGGAACAGGTTTTAAATTTTTAATTTTTAAAAGTTTTGCTGCAAAATTTGCTACCTCTATATTTGTTGCTGGTTTATCATCTGAAGCATTGAGTACCATAAACTTTTTTTGTGAAAAAAACATTTTTTTAATAATTTGAGCTAAATCTTCTATTCGAATTCTTGAAAAATATTTTTTCTCTTTTACGTAAATATTTGTTTTAGAAATTTTTTTTAGAACGTTATTTTCTTTTGAATAAATACCAGATACACGTAGTATGTTGATATCAAGATTGTTTAAGTCTCTAAATTTTAACCAAGCTTTTTCTACAATTTTTCTTCCCAAACCAAATTTAGTCCTTCCTTTAAGTTTAGAATTCTCATTTACCCATTTTCCATTATGATTTCCGTAAACACTTGTAGCTGATAAATAAATAAGTTTTTTAAATTTCGAATTTATTAATAAATTGCCAAAACTTTTAAGAACAACGTCTCTCTTTTTTTGTGGGGGTATTGAAATCAATATATAATCAGCTTGTATTAATTCATTGATTAATTTTTTGTCATAAGACTTATCTCTGAACTTAAAAGATTTAAATTTTTTTTTACCAAAGGTTTTAAAGCTTGTTCGTTTTGTATTAGTAGCATTAAAACTAAATTTTTTTTTAGATTGTGCCAAATTATTAATAAGATACTTAGCGGTCTGTCCAAAACCAAAAAAAAAGAATTTATCNTTATTTATCATTAAGCTGATTTAGATTTACTTGTTTTTAATGTAATTGGATTTTCTAACTTATCAAGCATCTCTATAGGGCAAACTTGTTTAAATTTTTTAATTTCTAATGAAAAATTATTAAGTATTGTTCCAGCAGTTTCGGAGCTAGTTTCTTCATAATACTCTTCTATTAGCTTTTTAAGTTGATCAATCCAATACAGACTTTCGGGAGTCTGATAAACAACTGACTCATTATTTACAAAATTTTTGAATTTATTTTCTGGGTCGTAAACAAAAGCCATTCCGCCAGTCATTCCAGCAGCAAAATTATCACTTACGTCACCTAATATTGCAACTGTTCCGCCTGTCATGTACTCACAACCGTTTGACCCGCAACCCTCTACAACAGCTATCCCTCCTGAATTTCTTACTGCAAAACGTTCACCAGCCTGACCCCTAGCAAAAATTTTTCCTTTGGTAGCTCCATAAAGTACTGTGTTTCCAATTATAACATTTTTTTTTGAAATTAAATTAGAGTTTTTTGGAGGCCTAATTACTATTTTGCCTCCTGATAAACCTTTGCCAACATAATCATTGGAGTCTCCTTCAACTAAAATTTTAATACCTTTTGATAGAAAAGCTCCTAGCGATTGACCTGCTGAACCATTTAATCTGATTTCAATAATGTCATCATCTAATTTATCCTTGCCAAATTTCTTATATATATAATGAGATAATCTAGTTCCTATAGCTCTATAAGTGTTTTTTGAGTTGTAACTTAATGAAATTTTTTTATCGCCNGAAAACTTATCTTTTATATCTAACCAAATTTTTTCATCTAGTGTATCCGGAACTTTATTAATTATTTTATGCTCACAATATCTTTTATTAGTTCCTGGATCAGCTTGTACTAGTAAAGGATTTAAATCTAAATCATCTAAATTTGGTGAGCCTCTACTAATTTGAGTAAGTAAATCTGTTCTACCAATTATCTCGCTCAAATTTTTAAATCCTAATTCAGCAAGTATTTCTCTAACTTCTTGAGCTACAAATTGAAAAAAATTCACAACTTTTTCGGGTGAGCCAGTAAATTTTTNCCTTAATTTTTCATCTTGGGTACAAACACCTACTGGACATGTATTAGAATGACACTGACGAACCATAATACAGCCCATAGCTATTAATGAGGAAGTGCCCATACCAAACTCCTCTGCTCCCATCATTGCTGCCATTACTATATCTCTACCTGTCTTTAGGCCGCCATCAACTCTTAGTGTTACTTTGTGTCTCAGATTATTAAGTGTCAAAATTTGATTGGCTTCTGTTAGGCCCATCTCCCATGGAACACCGGCATACTTAATACTAGTTTGAGGACTGGCACCAGTTCCACCAGAGTGACCAGAAATTAATATTATATCTGCTTTAGCTTTAGCAACCCCTGCTGCAATAGTCCCAATACCAGTCGCAGCAACTAATTTTACACCCACTCTAGCTTTTGGATTGATTTGTTTTAAATCGTAAATTAGTTGTGCTAAATCCTCTATTGAATAAATGTCATGATGTGGTGGTGGGGAAATTAATGTAACACCAGGAGTCGAATGTCTTAATCTTGCAATATCTTTTGTAACTTTAAAACCAGGTAACTGACCTCCCTCTCCAGGCTTCGCACCTTGTGCAATTTTAATTTCTATTTCATTACAATTATTTAAATAGTCTACAGTTACTCCAAATCTTGCAGATGCAACTTGTTTAACTCTAGAATTCGCAGTATCACCATTTTCTAATTTTTTAAATCTTTTTGAGTCTTCTCCGCCTTCACCGCTACAGGACGCGCCTTTTATTCTGTTCATTCCAATAGCTAACGTTTCATGGGCTTCCTCTGATAATGCTCCATGTGACATGCTTCCACTACCAAATCTTTTAGTTAACTCCTCAACCTTTTCAACTTCATTTACATCAAGTGAACTTCTCTCTTTCTTAAATTCCAATANATCTCTTAAATTTATTGGTGGTAAATTATGCATTCCTTTTGAATACTTTTTGTAAGTCTCGTAAGACTTATTTCCAACTGCAGTTTGTAAAACGTGGATTAAATTCCCTTGAAATTGGTGTTCCTCGCCTAGCTTTCTATATTTATAGATCCCTCCAATTGGTAAAACAAAAACATTTTTTTCATAAGCTTTTTGATGAAGTTTTTTAATTTTTTCTTCAAAACCAGTAATTCCTATGCCTGAAATACGTGATACCATGCCAGGAAAATAGTCAGAAACAATAGCTCTACTTAAACCAACGGCCTCAAAATTACAGCCCCCTCTATAAGAACTAATGACTGAAATTCCCATTTTAGACATTATTTTTAACAGTCCATTTTCAATTGATTTTTTAAATCTTTTCACACAAGTATCAAAATCTAGTTTACCAAAAAGTTTTCTTTCAAATCTTTGATATATACTGTCAATGGNCAAGTAAGGGTTAATTGTCGTAGCACCAACACCAATTAAAACTGCAAAAGAATGTGTGTCTAGAGTTTCCGAAGTTTCAACATTTATAGAGCAATAGCCTCTTAACCCAAGTTTAACCAAATGTGAATGAACAGCACCAACAGCTAAAATCATTGGAATGTTTGCACTATCTTTAGAAACTTTAATATCACTCAGAACTAGAGTTTTGCTCCCTTCTCGGACTGCTACCTCAGCTTCAGATCTTATAGCTTCTATTCTGTCTTTCAATGAAGAATTTACATTAAAAGTACAGTTCAAAATTTTTATATTTTTTTGAAATAATTTTTTAAATTTCTTAAATTGTGAATTAGATAAAATAGGACTGTCTAAAACATAGATATTGTCCTCNGTTAAATTATCAAAATCAAGAATATTTCCTAAATTTCCAAATCTGGTTTTTAAACTCATCACTTTATTTTCTCTTAAAGAGTCGATAGGAGGATTTGTAACTTGGCTAAAGTTTTGTCTAAAATAATGGGCAACCGGTCTGAAATGACTCGACAAAACTGCAACAGGAGTATCATCTCCCATCGAACCAGTGGTCTCTTTACTGTCTTCAACCATTGGATGAAGAATAAGCTCTAAATCTTCAATGCTAAAACCCGAAAGATATTGTCTTCTTCTTAATTCATCTCTCACGAAACTNGGCGCTTCTTTGGTGCTTGAAACTTTTTTATCTAAATCAACAATCTGTTTATTGAATTTTTTATACTCTTTAGAAATGTAATTTTTTAATTGTTCATCTTTAAAAAATTTACCTTTTTTAAGTTCTATAGCTATGATTTGCCCTGGACCTAATCTACCTTTAGAAATTATTTTTTCTTCAGGAATTTCTATCATTCCTGTTTCTGAACCCGCAAAAACTAAATTGTCAGAAGTTACGGTATATCTAAGAGGCCTCAATCCATTTCTGTCTGTAGCTGCTATAACCCATTTTGCATCAGTCGCACAAATTGCTGCAGGTCCATCCCAAGGTTCAATACTGCTATTTAAAAAATTGAAGAGTTGTTGATGATTTTTTGGAACAGTTTTGCTCCTTTTGGACCAAGCATCTGGTATCATCATAAGTTTAATTAGTGGTGCCAGTTTCCCAGAATGAGTTAACAGTTCAAAAACATTGTCAAGAGCTCCGGAGTCGGATGAACTTCTAATCACAGGTTTTAAGTCATTAACATTTTTAAAAAGAGAACTAGACATGTCTTGTTCGTGAATTTTCATCCAATTAATATTTCCTTTAATTGTATTAATTTCCCCGTTGTGTGCTAAAGATCTAAAAGGTTGAGCCAGGTCCCAACTAGGAAAAGTATTAGTGGAGTATCTTTGGTGAAAAATTGCAAATCTTGATTTAAAATTTTTATCTTTTAGATCTGGATAAAAGTCTTCTAAAGACTCTGCTAAAAACATTCCTTTGTAGACGATAGATCTTGAACTTAAAGAGCAAATATAAAATTCTTTTAGTTGAGAATCTCGGGCTAATTTTTCTATTTTTTTTCTTACAACAAAAAGATCTCTTTCAAGATCGTCTGTCTCTAAATGCTCATTTTTTCTAAATAAAACTTGGGTAATCTCAGGCCTGCTCATTTCTGCTTTCTCGCCTAAAACTTTGGGGTTAACTGGGACTTGCCTCCAACCATAAATATAATAGTTTTCCTCAAGCAAAACAGTCTCTGTTATTGATCTGCACNTTTCTTGATTNGCATAATCATTTCTTGGTAAAAAAATCATACCTACACAAACTCTAGTTTTTTCATCATGTGAATGACCCGTGGACAATATTTTTTCTTTAAAAAAATCTGGTGAAATCTCTAATTTTATTCCAGCGCCATCACCAGATTTACCATCTGCATCTACTGCCCCTCTATGCCAAACTGCTTTTAATGCCTGAATTCCATACTCAACTATTTTTCTTGATTTTTTTCCATCGGTTGAAGCGATAAGNCCAACACCACACGCATCGTGCTCTGTAGATGGGTCGTAAGCTAAATTTTTTATTAAAAAGTTTTTATTTTTTAAGTATCTTTTCATAATTTAAGCTACTTTCTCAATTTGATTAAGTTTCTCTTTATCTTTCAAAAAAATTTCTATTTGTTTTGCTGCATCTCTTCCATCTCTTATCGCCCAAACAACTAGAGAAGCACCTCTTACAATATCCCCGGCTGCAAATACTCCATTAATATTTGTTTGCATAGTCTTAAGATCTATTCGAATAGTTCCCCATCTTGAAACTTGCAAATCGTATTCGCCAAAAAGTTTCGGTATATCTTCAGGATCAAATCCTAATGCTTTAATAACTAAATCGGTCTTAATTTTAAATTCTGAACCTTTTTGTATTTCAGGTTTTTTTCTACCTGAGGCATCTGGCTTTCCTAGGATCATTTTATCTATATTTACTGATTCTACAAAAGAATTGCCAAGAAACTCCTTCGGACTAGAAAGCCATATGAACTTCACACCTTCTTCTTCAGCATTATTTACTTCTCGAGCTGAGCCAGGCATGTTTTCTTTATCTCTTCTGTATAAGCATTTTACTGATTTTGCTTTTTGTCTAACTGCGGTTCTAACACAATCCATTGCAGTGTCACCGCCTCCTATAACTATTACATCTTTACCCTCGGCATTTAAAGTTCCGTCATCAAACATTTTTACATTATCTCCAAGACCTTTTCGATTTGATGCANTTAAAAAATCCATCGCAGGAAAAATATTTCCTAGATTATTCCCAGGTAAATCAATCTCACGAGGTTTATAAACTCCTGTTGCAATTAAAATAGCGTCGTGTTTTTCCTTAAGTTGTTTTAAACTAGAATTATTCCCTACTTCAAAATTTTGTTTAAATATAATGCCAGAGTCTTTTAAAAGTTTAGTTCTTCTTTCTACTACATGCTTTTCCAATTTAAAATTAGGTATACCATAAATTAGCAATCCTCCTGGACGATCATACCTGTCATATATTGTAACTTTAAAACCAGACTTTCTTAATTCCTCTGCACAAGCTAACCCCGCTGGTCCTGCACCAATTATACCTATTGATTGCCTCTTTTCGTTTTTAATTTTTATTGGTTTGATCCAGCCTTCTTTCCATGCTGTTTCGGTAATATACTTTTCTACTGAACCTATTGTAACAGTCCCGTGACCTGACTGTTCAATTACACAATTGCCCTCGCATAATCTATCTTGAGGGCAAATTCTTCCACAAACCTCGGGCATATTATTTGTATTTTGAGAGAGTTNGTAAGCTTCCTTTAACCTNCCTTCAGCAGTTAATTTTAACCAATCAGGAATATTNTTATGAAGGGGGCAATGGACTTGACAAAAGGGAACTCCGCATTGCGAACATCTGCTAGATTGCTCTTGTGCTTTAGCATTAATATATTCTTTATAAATTTCGTGAAAATCACCTCTACGTCTATCAGTTTCACGCTTATCAGGTGTTTCCTGTACAATATTGGTAAATTTTAACATTTTTTCTTTTGCCATAATCATTAAAGTATATAAAAAAATTAAAAATTAAAGCAAAAATAGGTAATAAACTATTACCCTTTTTTTCAAAAATACAGTAAAATGAGCTTTATTTTANGCATAGCTGCTATGCACTTTGGCTTGCCTATAAAAAAACAATCTTAAAATATAAGTATATATGAAATGATTGAAATATTTATTCTGTCAATTGTACAAGGAATTACAGAATTTTTACCCGTAAGCTCTTCATCGCATTTAATTATAATATCTAAATATTTTAATTACTCTAATCAAAATCTCTCTATAGATGTCAGTCTTCATATCGGATCTTTTTTTGCAATCATTCTTTATTTTAGAACAGAAATTTTAAATTTTTTTCAGAATAAAGAGTTGTTTTTAAAAATTTTTATTTCCTCTATTCCACTTATAATAACTGGTTATCTTTTAGTTAAATATAATTTAATTGATCAATTAAGAAATATGAAGGTAATAGGTTGGACAACTATTGTTTTTGGTATTTTACTTTATATCAGTGACAAATTTGAAAATAGGAAAAAGATTAACAAAGACTTTGGTTTTAAATCAGCTTTATATGTAGGTTTTTTACAAGTGCTATCACTAATACCGGGTGTTAGTCGTTCTGGGATAGCTATCACAGCAGCCAGGACACTTAAATTTGAAAGAGTTGAATCTGCAAANATTTCATTTTTATTATCAATACCTATTTTAGCAGCTGTGAGCATATATGGTTTACAAAATATTTTTGTTTCTAAAAATATAAATTTTTCCTTAATAAATTTACTAGCTATTTTTTTATCTTTTATTACTTCATATTTAACTATTAAATATTTTTTAAAATATATCAAAAATTTTAATCTTAATATTTTTGTGGGATACAGAATACTCTTAGGAGTGCTTATTCTATTTATCGCTTACTCATAAAGCCCAGGTTAAAATCATCAAAATAATAAAGACAATTANAAAAAAAACAATAATTGATTTTGNGAGTGATAGATTNGCTAAAAATTTCATCTTCTTAATTACTTATATTTTAAATGCATTAAAATCAATGGNGCGCCTGCTAGGATTTGAACCCAGAACCTCCTGGTCCGTAGCCAAGCGCTCTATCCAGTTGAGCTACAGGCGCATAACTAATCAATTATCAAAAAAAAGCCTGTAAATAAAGGTTATAAATCTGTAATATAAATAACATGTCAGAAAAAAATACAGTAGTAATAACATCTGCCAAAAGAACGGCTATCGGTTCTTTGGGTGGCTCTCTTAAAAGTGTACCCGGGCATGAACTAGGTGCTTCGGTAATCTCTGATGTTATTAAAAATTCTAAACTAAAGAATGAAGAAATTGACGAAGTTATCATGGGTCAAGTCTTAACAGGTGGAGCTGGGCAAAATCCTGCTAGACAGGCAGCAATAAAATGTGGTTTACCAAAAGAAAAGCCCGCTTACGTTGTGAACCAGGTCTGTGGTTCCGGGTTAAGATCAATAGCTTCAGGTTTTCAAAGTATTAATTCAAAGGACTCTAAAATCGTTATAGCTGGGGGGCAAGAAAGTATGTCCACTTCTCCTCACGCTGTTTTTATAAGAAATGGAAAAAAATTAGGAAATACTGAGCTTATAGATACTATGATTAAGGACGGTCTTTGGGATGCTTTTAATGGCTATCATATGGGTGTTACTGCTGAAAATGTTGCAACAAAGTTTCAAATAACAAGAGATGAACAGGACAAATTTGCTTTTAACTCACAAACTAAAGCTTTAAAGGCACAAGAGAAAAATAAATTTAATGATGAAATAACTGCTTTTAAAATTAAATCGAAAGAATCTGAAATAAGCTTCGCAAAAGATGAACACCCAAGAGAAGGTACAAATTTAGAATCCCTCAAACGTTTAAAATCAGCATTTAAAAAGGACGGAACTGTAACTGCTGGAAATTCCTCGGGAATAAATGATGGGGCCGCTGCTATAGTTTTAATGGATGAAACAGAGGCTAATAAAAGAGGTTTGGAAAAATTGGTTAAAATAAAGTCTTGGGCAAGTTGCGGTGTTGATCCCGCGTTAATGGGTACTGGTCCAATACCCTCATCAAAAAAAGCACTTGATTTAGCTGGTTGGTCTGTAAAGGATTTAGATTTAATTGAAGCTAATGAAGCTTTTGCAGCACAAAGTTTAGCTGTTTTAAAAACCCTTTCAATCCCAGAGGAGAAAGTTAATGTTAATGGAGGAGCAATTGCTTTGGGACATCCTATAGGTGCATCAGGAACAAGAGTTTTAGTTACTCTAATTCATGAAATGATAAAAAGAGATGTAAAAAAAGGCTTGGCCACTTTATGTATTGGTGGTGGCATGGGCATTGCTATGTGCGTTGAAAGGTAATTAAGATTTAAGTTCAGATAAGTTTTTAAAAAAGTCTAAGCTATTGGGATTTGCTATAGCTTCTTTGTTGTCAAGTTTTTCACCATTAATAATTTTTCGAACTGCTAGTTCTACAATCTTTCCACTTTTAGTCCTTGGAATTTCTGGAACTTTTATAATAAAAGCCGGTACATGTTTAGGTGAACAATTTTTTTTTATTTTTTCTTTTATTATTCTAATTTTATCTTCATTTATGTCTTCATTATTTTTAGTCGTGATAAAAAGAATAATTCTTACATCGTCTTTAAATTCCTGACCAACTACCAACCCCTCTGTAATAAATTCAATATTCTCAACTTGTTGATAAATTTCTGATGTCCCGATTCTTACTCCACCAGGATTAAGAGTTGCATCAGATCTGCCATAAACAATAAACCCGTTATTTTTAGTTTTAGCTGTAAAATCTGCATGGTGCCAAATATTACTAAATTTAGAAAAATATGCTTTTTGGTATTTAATTCCGTCTTTGTCATCCCAAAATTTAATTGGCATTGTAGGAAATGGTTTTTTTACAACTAATTCTCCTTTTATGCCAATGTCCACACTTTTACCGGACTCATCAAAGACATCAACGTCAATTCCGAGACTTGGTCCTTGTATTTCGCCCTCATAAACACTTGAGTATAAATTTCCTAAAACTAAGCAACCAACTAAGTCGGTGCCTCCTGCGATTGATGCTAAATGTATATCTTTTTTAATATTAGAATAAACATAATTAAAGCTTTCTTTAGACAAAGGAGATCCTGTTGAAGTAATAATTTTTAAAGAGCTTAGATCTATATTTTTACAATTAAATTTTTCGTTTTTTAAATAATCAATATATTTTGCACTAACTCCAAATAGATTAAATTTTTTATTTTGACAGTAGTTCAGTAAAACATCTATTTTTGGATAAGTAGGTGAACCGTCAAATAAGTAAATTGATGACTTTGTTCCTAAGGCTCCAATCAGCCAATTCCACATCATCCATCCTGTAGTTGTATAATAAAATACTTTACTTTCTCTAATGTCACAATGAAGCATAAATTCTTTATTATGTTCTATTAAAACATTTCCAGCTCCATGAGTAATACATTTAGGTTTACCAGTCGTTCCACTAGAATATAAAATATAAATAGGATGATTAAACTCGTATTTCTCAAAGATTTCATCTAATTTTGATTCTTTTAATATCTCATCAAAATTATAATAATTTTTTTTATTTATTTTTTCTTTCTTATCGTAAGAAAAAACTAAGACTTTCTCTATTGAAGGAATTTTTTTTAAAATTTCATCTACTTTTTGTAAGATATTTATTTTTTTTCCATTGTAGTAGTAATAATCGCAAGTTATTAGAATTCTTGGTTCAATTTGCAAAAACCTATCTATAACTCCTTCAACCCCAAAATCTGGTGAACAAGAAGACCAGATTGATCCATTTTTAGAACTTGCAAGAAAGCTTATAACTGTCTCAATTTTATTTGGCACGTATGCAGCTACTCTATCATTTTTTTTTATCCCAATTTTTTTAAAAAAATATGATAATTTACAAACTTTATCGTAAAGTTGTTGCCAAGTTATGCTCTCTTCAAATCCATTTTCTGATAAAAAATTAATAGCAAGTTCATTATTTTTTTTCTTAAGCAAATTTTCAGCATAGTTTATTTTTGAATCAGGAAAAAAAGTATTCTTATTAAAAGTTTTATCTTTTTTTAATATTTTTTCACCTTTATGTCCGACTATTTCACTAAAATCCCAAAGTTTTGACCAAAACTTTTCTGGTTCTTTATTGCTCCATCTCCACAGATTATTAAAATTTCTATCTTTTTCAATATTTAAACTGTTTACAAACTTTTCTAATAACGATCCCTTTATTTTTTCTTCAGAGGGTTTCCACAAAAGTTTATTCATATTAATAACTTAACTTTTATAGAGTTATCTTAACAGATATTTTTTGAGTAAAAATTTTTGTGTTATTAAAGCCTCGTTAGACTTTATTTTTTTCCTTTTAAAAAAAATGTTTATTATCCACTTCACCGCTCTATTCTCCATACCCAAGTAGGCTCAAAAAAGATTAAAATGTGGCAAAAATGTTAATTTTAACAGTTATTTTTTTATTTATTGTCAATTCAATTTTAAATAAGTTCCAATCCTGTTTATAATATAATTATATGGCTCAAAACATTTCTGTACCAGATATAGGCGACTTTAAAAACGTAGAGGTTATTGAAATACTCATAAAACCAGGTGATCAAATAAAAAAAAATGATCCAATAGTTACCATAGAGAGTGACAAATCAAGTGTAGAAGTTCCTTCTCCAGAAACTGGAAAAATTAAAGAAGTAAAAGTTAAAGTGGGTGATAAAGTTTCTCAAGGCAGCCTGTTGGCAACAATGGACAGCGCCAAAGCGATAGATTCTGAAACAGAAACCAAAGAAGAAATCAAAACTGAAAAGTTGCCAGAAAAAACAGATGAACAGAAAACTAATGGAAATTTACAAACTGAAAATGTCATTAAACAGGATGGGGAATCGATCAAGGAGGTTAAAAAAGTATTTGCAGCACCAGCTTCTAAAGACGATATAGACCCTGAAGAAACCAATGAGTGGATTGATTCTCTTAATTCTGTAATAGAAAATGATGGCCCCTCAAGAGCAAGTTATTTATTAAATAAAGTTATAAATCAAGCTTATAAATCAGGTTTGGTTTTACCAGACACTAGAACTACTCCTTATATAAATACTATACCGCCAGAATCTGAAATAAAATCACCTGGAGACCAAAATATTGAAAAAAAAATAAGAGCTTACATTAGATGGAATGCAGCTGCTATGGTTGTAAAGGCTAATAAAAAAAGTTCTGAACTTGGTGGTCACATCGGAACTTTTGCTTCAGCAGCTACTCTTTACGATGTTGGAATGAATCACTTTTGGAGAGCAAAAAATAATAAATTTGGAGGAGACCTGATTTATTTTCAAGGACACTCAGCTCCAGGGATGTATGCTCGAGCATTTTTAGAAGGAAGACTAACAGCAAAACAGTTAGACGGTTTTAGACAAGAAGTTTCTGCGGGTGGATTGTCTTCATATCCTCATCCATGGTTAATGCCTAACTTCTGGCAATTCCCAACCGTCTCTATGGGTCTTGGGCCAATCATGGCAATTTATCAGGCGCGATTCCTAAAATATTTGATTAATAGAGGATTGGTAAAAGATGAAGGTAGAAAAATTTGGGTCTTCCTAGGGGATGGTGAAATGGATGAACCTGAATCACTTGGTGCAATTGGATTAGCTGCAAGAGAAAAACTTGATAATTTAATTTTTGTAATTAATTGTAATCTTCAAAGACTTGATGGACCCGTAAGAGGAAATGGGAAAATTATTCAAGAACTTGAAGGAAGTTTTAGAGGTACAGGCTGGAATGTAATTAAGGTGATTTGGGGTTCGTATTGGGATCAATTATTAACCAAAGATAAAACTGGTTTACTAGTAAAAAGAATGAACGAGTGCGTAGATGGAGAATATCAAGCTTTTAAAGCAAAAGGTGGATCGTATGTTAGAGATAAATTTTTTGGAAAATATCCTGAATTAAAAGAATTAGTATCTGCAATGACCGATAAAGATATTTGGAAATTAAATAGAGGAGGACATGATCCTCATAAGGTTTATGCGGCATATCACGCAGCAATGCAGCATAAAGGCTCTCCAACAGTTATTTTGGCAAAAACTATTAAAGGTTATGGTATGGGTAAATCTGGGGAAAGTATGAACACTACCCATCAACAAAAAAAACTTGATGAAAAAGATTTGCTGTACTACAGAGATAGATTCGGTGTTCCGCTAACCGACAAACAAGTAAAAAATATTGAATATTTTAAACCACATGAAAATTCTGAGGAAATAAAATATTTAAAAGATAAAAGATTAAAACTTGGTGGTTTTATTCCAGAAAGATCATCTTTTGCTAAAGCAATAAAAACACCTCCTAAAGATATTTTTGAGCCTTTTATGAAGTCCACAGGTGATAAAGAAATGTCAACAACTATGGCGCTTGTTCGAATGCTCACAGCTCTTCTTAGAGACAAAAATTTTTCACCAAGATTAGTTCCAATCATTCCTGATGAGGCAAGAACTTTTGGTATGGAGGGTTTTTTTCAAAAAATTGGAATATATGCTCACGAAGGACAAAAATATGAGCCAGTGGATTCGGAGCAACTAAGTTCTTACAGAGAAGATAAAAGCGGTCAAGTGTTGGAGGAAGGAATAACTGAGTCAGGTGCTATGTCATCTTGGATTGCAGCTGGAACATCTTATACAAATCATGATTTAGAAATGATTCCAATTTATATTTTCTATTCTATGTTTGGTTTTCAACGAGTTGGAGATTTAGCGTGGGCTGCAGGAGATTCTCAAGCTAGAGGGTTTTTAATTGGAGCTACGGCTGGTCGAACAACTTTAGCTGGAGAAGGGTTGCAACACCAGGATGGTCATAGTCATTTGTTAGCTTCTAATATTCCTAATTGTGTTAGTTATGATCCAACATTTACTTACGAGATGGGAATAATACTAAGAGATGGAATTAGAAGAATGCATGAAAAAAAGGAAAATATTTTTTATTACATCACAGCTATGAATGAAAATTATCCTCATCCAGAAAAACCAAAAGGATGCGATGAGGGCATAATCAAAGGAATATATTTATTTCAAGAAAATAATAATAAGGGGAAAACAAAAGTCCAATTATTGGGTTCAGGAACAATTTTAAGAGAAATTATCGCTGCTGCAAAAATTTTATCAAAAGATTACAATATTGATTCTGACGTTTGGAGTGTAACTAGTTTTAATGAATTACGAAAAGATGGCATGGAAACTGAGAGATGGAATCTTTTAAATCCTAATGAAAAAAGAAAAAAATCCTATGTTCAAAAGTGTTTTGAAAAAAGAGATGGTCCTATAGTTGCGGCTTCTGACTACACTAGATCCTTCTCTGACCAAATAAGACCTTATACTGATAAACAATTTTATGCTTTAGGAACAGATGGATATGGAAGAAGTGATACTAGAAAAAATTTAAGAAAATTTTTTGAGGTAGATAAGGAACATATAGTTGCTTATACATTGAGCGCTTTAGCGAATGAACAGTTAATTGCTTCTACAGACGCAAAAAATGCAATAAAAAAATATAATATTGATCAAGAAAAATTATTTCCAACAAAACTTTAATAATGTCAAAATCTAAAAAAGTTAAATCTGCCAGTCCTAAAGTGAGAAAATTCGCGAGAGAACTAGGTACAAATATTAATGAGGTTTCTGGAACTCAAAGGTCTGGAAGGGTAACTGAAGAAGATATTAAAAATTTTGTTAAATCCCAAGTTTCTGTAAATAAAGGTAAAATTGAAAAAAAAATCGATATAGAGGAATATCCACACGAAGCTTTTGGTTTAGTAGAGGTTAAAGATCTACCAAGAGTTAAAAAATTATCTGGTCCACAACTTGTTAAATCTTGGACAGAAATTCCTCATGTAACTCAACATGATGAAATTGATATAACAGAAATGGAACAGTTCCGAACATCTTTAATAGACCATTACACAGGTGAAAAAATTAAAATTAGTCCCCTTGCTTTTGTAACAAGAGCAGTAGTTAATGCACTAAAAAAGTATCCTAATTTTAATGCATCTCTTGATAGCCAAAATAACAAAATAATATTTAAAAAATATTTTCATATTGGTTTTGCTGTGGACACACCTCATGGTTTAATGGTGCCAAAAATAAGAAATGTTGATCAATTGAGTCTTAGAGAAATTTATGAGGAGTTAAAAAGAGTAAGTAAATTATGTAGAGAATTGAAAATAAAAAAAAAAGAATTTTTTGGAGGATCAATGACAATTTCAAGCTTAGGAGGTATTGGAGGAAACTTTTTTACCCCAATTATTAACCCGCCTGAAATTTCAATTCTTGGTGTAGGAAAAGCTTTTGAAAAAATAAAAAGAGTTGATGGTAAATTCATTATAAGAAAGATGCTTCCAATATCGTTGTCCTATGATCATAGATTAATTGATGGTGCTGAAGGTGCTAGATTTTGCGTTCATCTAGGAGAAAGTTTGGGTAAAGACTTTGCTTTCAAATTGGCAGTTTAAATGAACAAAGGAACACTTTCATTAATTTGTGCTGTTTCATGTTCTTTTCTATGGGGTACAGCTTTTATTGCCCAAGATACTGGAATGGATTACATAGGTCCTTGGACTTTTTCAGCTGCGAGATTGCTTTTGGGTTTTTTTGCTTTATTACCATTTTTTTTTATTTTTGAATTTAAAAAAATAGTAAAAATAAAATCAAATTTTAAAATTATTCTAGCAAATATGTTTTTATTAGGTTTCTTTTTAGCAGGAGGAAATATATTTCAACAAATTTCTTTATTATATACTGATGTAGCTAACTCGGCAGTATTTACCGTTTTATATGTAGTTATAGTGCCAGTGCTTGCTTACTTTCTTTTTTCAAAAAGCATACATAAATCTGTTTGGCCAGCCGTTATGATGTGTTTACTAGGAGGATTGTTCTTAAGTGAATTGGATAATTATAGAGTAAGACTTGGAGATTCTTTAGTTGTCGTAGGAGCTTTTTTTTGGGCACTTCATATTGTTTATGTATCAAAATTTTTAAAAATATTTAATTACCCAATAACTATAGCAGCTTTCCAATGTTTAATCGCAGCAATACTTTCAGCTATACCAGCGGCTTCAATAGAATTAATTTCTTTCAAACTTTTATCTTTAGAAGCAGGTGAACTACTTTATGCGGGTATTTTATCTAGTGGGTTTGCATTTTTACTTCAAATAATTGCTCTTCAACACTTATCGCCAGCACCGGCTGCAATAATATTTTCGTTAGAGGGAGTTTTTGCATCGATAGCAGCTTGGTTTATTTTAGATCAGTTCCTTAATGAATATAAAATCTTTGGAATAATTATAATCTTATCAGCTGTTATTTTTTCACAACTGGCACCAATGTATGATAAAAGGAAATATGGACGAAACTAAATCAGGATACTCTGCACACGTTGGAGGTTTGATAGGCAAAAAATTGGATGACTCAAATTACGAGTACCATTGTGAAGTGAAAGAAATACATCTTAATACAGCAAAAATGGCTCATGGTGGATTTCTTATGTTTGTTGCAGATACAGGAATGGGTAATGCGGCTCATCAAGTGTCAGGAAACAAAAGATGTGTAACCATTTCTTTGGAAATGAAATTTATAAGAGCAGCTAGTTTGGGCCAGAAACTTTTAACGAAAGTCAAAATACAAAGAAAAACAAATACTCTAGTATTTATAACTAGTAAAATAAGTAGTTCAGAAAATATAGTTGCTACAGCTTCAGGTATTTGGAAAATTTTAAAATCTTAATTCTTCTTTCTTCTGTAATTTAAATATCCAAAAATAATTAATAAAAAAGAAGCAAATGGATAGACGATAGCTTTATTAGGACGCTCTGGATTTTCAATTTTAAAATTGCTTATAATATCCCCTATTTGTATTCCAGATTTTTTAGCTTCCCCTTTCCAATTTAATTTATCTACTTTAAGTTGGTTATTTTCCTCAAAAACAGTTACCCCAAACTCTTTTAGATTATATTTATTTTCAAATTTCCCTTTATCTATGACAAACAATTTATATCTTTCTCCATACTCTGATAATCTTGTAACTTTAATGTGAACTTCTTTAGATGGGTCTAATGTTAAACTTTGAATATTCTTGGCAGAAAGTTTTTGATCATTATACTTGGGATAAAATTTACTTAATACATAATCTGGAGCTAAAAATGATAGTGAAATAATTAAGAAGGCTACAATTTCATACCATCTTAATTTATTAATAAACCATTGTTGAGTTGCAGAAGTAAAAACCAAAATTCCAATTAGAGAGGTGATTATTACCATTAAAGCTTGCCATAAATTATCTACACCGATTAGTAAAAGTTCATGATTAAATAAAAATACTATTGGTAGAATACCAGTCCTTAGACTGTACCAAATCGCTTGAAGCCCAGTTTTTAAAGGATCGCCTCCAGAAATTGCAGCAGCAGCATAAGATGCTAAGCCAACTGGTGGTGTAACGTCGGCCATAAGACCAAAATAAAACACAAATAAGTGAACAGCTATTAAGGGGAAGATGTACCCTGAAGCGTTTCCAACATCCACTAGGACGGTAGCCATAAGTGAGGCAACTACAACATAATTTGCAGTGGTTGGAAGACCCATACCTAGAAGTAAACAAAGCAGAATAGTTAATAAAATTAATATAATTACATTGTCTCTGGCTATTGTCTCAATAACTATAATTAAATTAGTGCTTAATCCTGTAGAACCAACTGCTCCAACTATTATGCCTGCTGTCGCAATTGCAATTCCAACTCCTACCATATTGATTGCACCTTTTTGCAGACCTATAATAGTTTGGTTCCACCACTCAATCAGGCCAATTTTAAATTCTGAGTTTTTAATAACACGATTAATCAAATTCACTAGGATTAAAGAAATAGTTGCATAAAAAATAGAAAAACCTGCAGTGTATCTCATGTAAACAAGTAGAAAAATTAAAACAAAAATAGGTATTAAAAAATGAAGGCCGGATAAAAAAGTTTTCTTTAAATGAGGGACATCAGCATCATCCATGCCCTTGAGACCTAATTTAAGTGCTTCAAGATGAGATATATAAAACAGTGCGATATATGAAATTACAGCAGGCAAAAAGGCATGCTTTACCACTTCAAAATAAGTAACACCTATGAAGCTTGCCATTACAAATGCTGCAGCTCCCATAACTGGGGGCATTATTTGCCCATTTACTGAAGATGAAACTTCAATGGCTCCTGCTTTCTCTTGTGAAAAACCAGTTTTTTTCATGATTGGAATTGTAAAAGTTCCTGTTGTAACTGTGTTAGCGATTGATGAACCTGAGATCATTCCTGTCATTCCAGATCCTAGGATTGCAGCTTTAGCAGGTCCACCTCTCATTTTACCAACCATAGCAAATGCTAAATCTAAAAAATATTTCCCCCCTCCAGCAGTTTCTAGTAATGCTCCAAAAAGTACAAATAAGAAAATAAAATCTACAGAAACACCAATTGGTATCCCAAATATTGCTTCTTGATCAAACCATTGAAATCCGACTAATCTTTTTATAGAAAGACCTCCATGAGAAATAATATCAGGTGCGTATTTCCCAAAATATGAAAATAATAGAAAGCAAATAGCAATTATAACTAAAGGTAATCCTATAGCTCGTCTTGTGGCTTCTAATAATATTATAATACCAATGGTGCCTATAATAAGTTCTACTGGAACTTTAAATCCGAATATTTCTTTTATTAAAAGTATTCCACCTCTATTAACGAGATCGTCATAAAAGAAATATATGTATAAACAGCAAAATGCAGCAATAATACTAATGAGAATATCAAAAATTGAAATTTTTTTTCCTCTAGTGATCGGAAAAATTAAAAAAGTTAAGGTTAAAGCAAAACCCAAGTGTATTGCCCTTGCAGGTAAACCTTTAAACATTCCAAAATTAAACCAAAATGGAAATGGAGATGCATACCAAAGTTGAAATAAGGTCCAAAGAATTGCTATACTAAAAATTATTTTTAAATGTAAACCAGATAGATTGCGAGTTGGAGAAATATCTTCTTGAATTCTGTCTTTAATCTTACTTTGAATAGTTTGATTCATTTTAAGTAGAATACATTATTCTAAAAAAAAGGCCCAAAAATTATTGGGCCTTTTTTAGTTAAAATAGAAAGTTGAATTACATTAATCCAGCTTCTTTATAATACTTAATAGCACCTGGATGTAATGGAGCTGATAAACCATCAGCTATCATATTTTTCTTTTCCAGAGGTCCGAAAGCAGGATGTTGAGCTCTGAAATCATCAAAGTTTTCCATTACTGCTTTTGTAACTAAGTATACAAGCTCTTCAGAAACATCTGCACTTGTAACAACTGTTGCTTTNACACCAAANGTTGTAGCNTCTTTTTTCTGATTTGAGTAAGTNCCTNNTGGAATTACNGCTTTAGCATAATAGTCAGCNCCNTCNATNANNCCTTGAACNGGNGCACCAGTTAAATTAATTGGGCTNGCTTTNGCTTTNCAAGTTGCTGCTTGNTCCATNGCNCCATTTGGAAATCCNACNGAATANCCNAANGCATCTATTTTNCCNTCNCAAAGAGCTTTNACTTGNTCAGANGAAGTNANNTCAGTAGTTGNTTTNAANNNNCTNNTGTCNNCNCCCATNGCTTTCATTANNTCTTCCATNGTTCCTCTTTGACCAGAACCTGGNTTACCGATNTTNACTGTTTTTCCTTTTANGCNTTTAAAATCTTTAATTTTAGATTTTTTGCTAGCCCAAATTTGGAAAGGTTCATTGTGTACAGAAAATACAGCTCTTAAATTACTGAACTGTTTTCCTTCCCATTTACTAGAACCATTCACTGCGTGAAACTGCCAGTCTGACTGTGCTACACCAAATTGAAATTCACCATCTTTGATTTGCCCAATGTTATAGTTTGAACCACCAGTAGAAGGAGCAGTACATCTGTATCCTTTAGCTGTTCCTTTTTTTCTTCCATGTTCAGCACTTATCGCTGATTTATGTAACATCTTACAAATTGCGTTACCAGTTTGGAAATAAACTCCAGTAGGACCGCCTGTTCCAATAGTGAAGAACTCAGCTGAGTTTGCAACTGAAGTAATAGGGCTTGAAAAAGCCAAAGTTACTAAAATTGCAGATATTGTTGATATTATTTTTTTCATTTATACCCCTCGTTTGTTTATAATTNAAGATTTAACTATTTTGTAAGACTTGCGTAAAGAGAAAACTACAAATTCTTGGACCATTTTGACANCTCCTCTATACCTTTTACAACATTTGGTGCGTATTTTTCAATAACTTCATCTTCTAGTTGATTNTGGGTATTAATGCCCTCTAAAAATTTTTTTCCATCAAAATCTGTAAAACTCAATCTTGTAACCATTTTATCTTTTTTAAATCCAAAATCTGAACCTGGCAACATTGCAACACCAGTATCTTTTAAAATAACATCACATAACTCTGCAGATGATTTAAATTTTGAATTCATAAATTCAGGCATAACATAAAGTCCACCTTGAGGAGGATTCATAAAAATTTTATTGGATTTGAGTTTTTTATATACNTATTGACCCACTGAATTTAATATATTTCTAACTTTAAANTTATAATCCTCATAGTCTCCATTATAAGCTTCAACAGCGGCGTACTGAACCGGAGTATTAACAGTCGAGTAAGTCTCGCTGGCGACTGCTTTTACGTTTATTAAGAAATCATGTAACTCGCTCGGAGCAGCAAGAAAACCCAACCTCCATCCACCAGCGCCACACCACTTACTTAATCCTCCGCTAATTAATGTTCCTTCAGGNTAATAAGTTGAAATTGACTCATATCTATTATTAAAAGTTATATCTGTATAAATTTCATCAGACAAAATAATNATTTTATTTTCTCTAGCAACTTGTGCTAACTCTTTGAAATTATTACAGATAGTTCCTGAAGGATTATTAGGAGAATTTAATATTAAAAGAATTTTATTGCTCTTAATAGATTTTATTTTTTTTTCTAATGCCTGTGCTGTTGGGAACCAATTATTTTCATAAGATGTTTGAAGCCAATGAGTTTTATTATTAGCAAGTTCTGCTTGAGGTGCATAAGAAACCCAGCTAGATGAGGGTAAAATAATTTCTCCATCGAAAACAACATGCATCAAATACATTGCNTCTTTTGACCCGGGCGTTACTAATACATTTTCTTTAGAAAAAGTGTTTTTAGTTTTTTTATTCAGATGAGTNGCTATAGCTTGTCTAAGTTCAGGTAAACCTTGTATCGACAAGTAATCTTTTCTATGTGCATTCCTTTTTAAAACTTCTACGATTTTTTCTGGAACTGGAAATGGGGATTGTCCAAATCCAAATCTATATATTTTCTTGCCTTGAGCAATAAGTTCCTTGCATCTTTCGTTAATTGCTAAAGTAGCTGATGGTTTTAGACTGATTACTTTTTTCTTTATTATATTTNTCATTATAACTTCTAATAAAAGTAATTATTTATATACGGGGAGTGNGGGTTTTAAGTCAATTCAAATTTTGAAAATTTTAATCAGAACATTTGACAAATTGATTCGGTCATGTTTTAATCTTATTTTGTTCTCAATGCTGATCTATATATAGTATAAAAAGAAATATCTGACACAAAAATGGATATATCCTCAAAAAAAATAGTAGCGCTATTAGGGCCCACTAATACTGGTAAAACATATTTGGCNATTGAAAAAATGCTCCAATACGAGAGTGGAATATTTGGCCTTCCCTTGAGACTTCTCGCTAGAGAAGTCTACGATAAGTGTGTGAAAAAAGTTGGTAAAGAAAAAGTTGCCCTAATTACAGGAGAAGAAAAAATTGTTCCAGGTTCTGCTGATTATTTTATTTGTACAGTTGAGTCGATGCCAAAAGATAAAATAGTTGATTTTATCGCTATAGATGAAATTCAGATGTGTGCGGATAGAGAAAGNGGACATGTTTTTACAGACAGACTCCTTAATCTAAGGGGAGAAAAAATAACAATGTTTTTAGGTTCGCAAGTTATGAAAAAAATAATTGAGGATCTGGTTAAAAATGTTGAATTTGTTAGACAAGAACGCTTCTCAAAACTTACTTATTCTGGTTACAAAAAAATATCAAGGCTTGATGGTAAGGCCGCTATAATTGCTTTTTCAATTGAAGAAGTTTACGCCCTGGCAGAACTAGTTAGAAGACAGAAAGGAGGAGCGGCTGTTATAATGGGGTCATTAAGTCCTAAGACAAGAAACTCACAAGTAGAACTTTATCAGTCAGGTGATGTTGGNTATTTAGTTGCAACTGATGCAATCGGTATGGGCTTAAATATGGACATTAATGAGATTTATTTTTCTAATCTTAAAAAATTTGACGGAAAAAAAACCAGAAGATTAAGTATAGTTGAAATTTCTCAAATAGCAGGAAGAGCTGGTAGATACAAAAATGATGGTAATTTTGGAACTACTGGAGATTGTGAAAGTTTAAATTCAGATGAAATTGAAAAAATAGAAAATCATCATTTGCCTGAAACAAAAATGCTTTATTGGCGTAATTCTAAATTAGACTTTAAAAGTCAAGAAAATCTTATTGCTTCATTAGAGTTGAAGCCAACTAATAAAAATTTAATTANAATTAATGACTCTGTTGACGAAAGCGTACTTAGACATCTTTTGAAAAAAGGAGAAAATAATTCTTTATACTCTCAAAATTTAGAACTTTTGTGGGAATGTTGTCAAATTCCTGACTTTGAAAAAAAAGCATATGGTCAACACATCAATGTTGTAGATACAGTTTTTAAATTTTTATCTACAAGAAAAAAAAGAATACCCAATGAGTATATGAAAGAGCAACTAAAAGGTTTAGAGAAAAAACATGGTAATATAGATGTTTTAGCTAATCGAATATCAAATGTTAGAACCTGGTCATATGTAGCAAATAAAAAAAACTGGGTAGAAAATTCAGATTATTGGGTCCAATTTACTAAAAATATAGAAGATAATTTATCNGACAAACTTCACCAGGAACTTACAAGGAGTTTTATCGATAAAAAAATTAGTATTTTATCCAAAGGACTTAAACAAGATCTTGTTTTAAAAACTGAAGTAAGTGAAGAAAACAAAGTTTTAATAGANGGTCAAGATATCGGTGAGCTNAAAGGANTAAAATTTGTTGTAGAGTTTACTTCTAGTACTCTCGACACAGACATTAAGTCTATTAAAAAAGCTGCAAGAAGAGGAATTCACAAAGAATTAATGGAGAGGGTAAATAAAATAGTCAAAGATAAAAAAATTATTTTACAAGAGGATCATAAAATTTACTGGAATGGAAACCCTATAGCTAGAATAAAAAAAGGGGAGAATTATTTAAATCCAGAAATTGAAATTATAGCTGATGATGCTTTACCAAAAAATTCAAAGGACGATTTAAATATTTTTTTAAAGGATTGGATGTCAAATTATATAAATGAAGAATTAGGTGATCTTCTAAATTTGACAAAAATTAAGATCACAAACCAATATTTAAGAGCTCTAGTTTTTCAAATTTACGAAAATAATGGTGTAATGAAAAGAAATAAAATAGAAAATATAATTAGTTTAGTTTCAAAAGATGAAAGAAAAAAACTTTGGGGTATGGGTGTTAAATTAGGGAGATATCATATTTATTTACCAAAAATGTTAAAACCAAAAGCTGTCAGTTTGAGAGTAAATTTATGGAAATTGTTTTATAATCTCTCGCCTAAAAATCAAATACCCAAATCAGGTTTAAACTTTTTAGTTAATGAAAATTATAACAAAAATTTTCTTCTATTATGTGGTTTTGAAAGTTTTAAAGATTTCTTTGTAAGAGTTGATATTTTAGAAAAATTATTTATAAGCATTCTAGATAAGACTAAAAATCGTAAATTTACAATAACTTCAGATATGATGAATTTATTAGGTTGTTCAAAAGAAAACTTTTATAAATTAATGGATTTAATGAATTATAAAAAAGATAAAGATAAAGATACATATATTTTTTATGGTGATAGGAATAAAGATAAAAAGATTTCAAAAAATAAGAAAATTACAAGCCCGTTTGAGAAACTTTTATCCTTAAATATTAAGTGATGAGTAAACTAGANAAAAAACAATTAACCGGTATAGCTGCATTATTAGTTCATGCTGCTAAAATTGATGAGCACTATAGTGATAAAGAAAAAAATATAATTTTGCTTTTTATAAAATCTTTCGCTGGAAAAGGAGAAATCGTAGAGCAAATTCTTAAAGAGGCTGAAAATTTAGAGAATAATTCTAACCAATTACTAGACTTTACCAATATTATTAAAAAGANTTCTCAAGATTTCAAGNCAAGANTTATAAAAGAACTTTGGAAAATAATCATTTCTAATGATATTAGTGATGAGTATGAATCAAATCTTATGAGAAGAATTTGTGGTTTAATTTATTTTTCTGATAAGCTTAGCGGAGAAATTAAGATGAGTNTAACTTTGGAAAGGAAGAAAATTTGACATATATCGTAAAGGATGAATGTATTAAATGTAAACACACTACTTGTGTAGAAGTTTGTCCAGTTGATTGTTTTTACGAAGGTGAAAATATGCTAGTTATTAATCCGAACGAGTGTATTGATTGTGGAGTTTGTGAACCTGAGTGCCCAGTTAACGCAATAGTTTCAGATTATGATTATAATGAAAAAGATAAGGAAAAATGGCTATTGCTAAATAAAAAATATTCTGCAATATGGCCCAGAATTACTAAAATACAAGATCCTCTCCCTGAGGCAGAAGAGTTTAAAAATGTAAAAAATAAACATGAAAAACATTTTTCGGAAAAACCTGGTAAGTAAATTTATGAAAAAAAAACGTAAAAAAAATAAAAAAGACAAAAAACCAAAAAAGCTTAAGATTAAAAAAAGCATAGTTAAGGAATTAAAAAAAAAGGGCAAACCTGAATTAGTTGAGAAAAAAACAGGTAATTTTTCAGATGAAGAAAAAATTGAGATAAAAAAAGTAAAAAAACAACCCACTGAGAAAAGGCAGTACAATATTAAAGATTATGTTGTTTATCCAAAACACGGGGTTGGTAAGATTTTATCTGTTGAAAAAGCTAAAATAGGCCAAATTGACATTCAATTTTATAAAATTTTAATCGAAAAAGAGAAACTGACTTTAACTGTACCCATTAACCAACAATCTAATTTAAGACCTATAGCAACGATAAATCAAATTAATAAATGTGTTTCTATTCTAAAAACTAAGCCAAAGATTAAAAGAACCATGTGGAGTAGAAGAGCGCAAGAATATGACCAAAAAATAAATTCTGGGAAGATTTACGATTTGGCTGAGGTAGTAAAAGATTTAAACAAAAATTCAGATATCATCGCAGATCAGTCTTATAGCGAAAGACAACTCTTTGAAAAAGCTTATGAAAGGTTGAAATCTGAGTTTGAAGCTGTATTAAAAATTAAGCCAGAAGACGTTCAAAGAAAAATGGATAAAGCTTTAGGAAGAAATCAAAACTTAGCAGACGTATAAAAAAACGCCCTTTTTAAATTATGAATTAAAAAGGGCGTTTGCTTTAAAAAAACTATCTTCTTCTTCTTCTTCTTTTTTTAGCTTTTTTCTTTTTCTTAGCTTTTTTTCTACGTTTAGCCATCTTTATCTCCCATTTTATAAACAAATCTTTATGATTCGTTTGTTAATGTAAACTTTAATTAATTTAAGATTCATGTCAATTGTTAAATGATTTCTAATTTTTGATTCAAAATTAAAAATTTAATCTAATTTTTAATTTTTTTGTAAAATTTTAAATAAGTTAGCAATACCAATGTTTATTTAAGCAATTAAATAAAGAATTTATTTATATTTTAATAAAGATTTTCTAATTGTTGTTTATAATTTTTAATTATTTCTTTTCTTTTTAACTTTAAAGTTGGTGTTAACATTCCATTATTAATTGTAAATTCTTCATTAATTAATACAAATTTTTTAATTTTTTCTACCAAAGTTAAGTTTTTATTTATATTTTCTAATATTTCTTTAATTTGTTCGTTGTTAATTTCTTTTTCTGTTACAATTAATGCAACTAAATAGTTTTTTTTATCGCCGTAAACCAAAGATTGTTTAATGTTTTCATTTAAACATAGAATATTTTCAATTTTACTCGGTGAAATATTATCACCGCCTAAATTTACAATAATATCTTTTTTTCTATCAGTAATTTTTAAATAATTATTTTTATCTAATTCACCTATATCACCTGTATATAACCAGCCATCTTTTATAACTTTTTCAGTATCCTCTTTTAAGTTCCAATATCCCAACATAACATTTTCGCCCTTAATTAGAATTTCGCCATCTTCAGATATTTTGACTTTATTTGTCCTAAATGGTGGGCCAACGGTTTCAACTTTTACTAAATTTGGTAAATTACAACTAACTACTGGAGATGCCTCAGTAAGACCATAACCTTGAAGAGTGGGCAAACCTACAGCATTCAAAAATTCGCCTATATTTTGATCTAGCGCCCCACCACCTGAAACGAAGGCTTGAAGATTGCCACCAAATTGACTTCTAATTTTATTTCTTACTAATTTATCACATAAAAAATTCATTATTTTTTCTCTTAAATTTAATCTTTCTTTTTTTAGTATTTTTTTTCCTAAGTTTAATGTTTGGTTAATTAGCTTCTTTTTAAATCCAGTTTGTTTTTCAAAATTTATATTTATTTTTGTAAAAAGGTTTTGATAGAATCTTGGCACAGCAGTCATGATTGTAGGTTTGGCTGAGCCCATATTAGAAATTAATTTTTCCAAGCTTTCTGCATAAAAAACTTTTGCACCGACAATAATTTGAATAAATTGAACAGTATGTTCATAAGAATGAGATAAAGGTAACCAGGTAAGAAACACAGGATTTTTTTTATTTACCAAAGGCTCTAATAATTCTACAGCACCTTCACAATTAGATAAAATACCTCCATGACTTAAGACTACTCCTTTAGGATTTCCAGAAGTGCCAGAAGTGTAGATAATGCAAGCGGGCATATTTCTTTTTAGATTTTTATTAATTACTTTTTCACTGATATTTTCATTTAAAATATCTTCTATTAATAAACTGTCTGCTTCTATTTTTTCAAAAGATATAATTTTTTTAACATCATTGTTTATAAATTTTTTAATTTTTTTAAATTGATCTTGATTTGAAACAATTATCAAAGACGGTTTGCAGTCATTTAAAATATACCTATAATCATTAGCTGAATAAGTAGTAAAAATAGGAACAGAAATTCCACCAGCATTCATAATAGAAATATCAGCCATTAACCAATAAGGTCTATTTTCAGAAAGAATCAAACATCTGTCACCTTCATTAATTAAAGATTTAATTTTTGCACTAAGTTTAAAAATTTTTTCAGTTATGTCTTCCCAGTTGTAAGTTGGTTTACTTTGTTTTAACCATTTTAAAAAAGGTTTTTTACCATCAATTTCATCTACTTTTTTAAAATAAAGTTCAACTAAACTGTTTAATTTATTTATATTCATAAATTTGGTGGGCGAAGAGAGACTCGAACTCTCAAGGTATTGCTACCACCGGATTTTGAGTCCGACGCGTCTACCAGTTCCACCATTCGCCCTTTTTTTAAATAATCTAATTGATTTTTCTAACTATGAGAACAAAAAATATAGATGTTGTAAACATTATTAAAGCATATGCTGCTGTTGGAACCATAAATACAATATCATTAAATAGTTGGGTAGTTACGACTACTGCCAAAGTACCGTTTTGTAAGCCGCACTCTAGAGAAATACACTTTCTTTGCGCAACGCCTGAAATAAAGAATTTAGCAACAAAATAACCAACAAAGATCATTGTCATATTTAAAATGAAAGTAACTAAACCTGCTCTCGTAATAAAGCTTACTATTCGATCCCATTCTTCTACCCAAATTGCAATAAATACAATTAAAAATAAAATTACCGAGATTCTTTGGATAAGCAAAGTTTTAGATACTATAAAATCAGTCATTAAACTCCTGACTGTCATTCCAAGTATAACTGGGACAGTAACAACAAAAAACATTTTAATTGCTATATTTAGCATTGATATTTGATTTGTAATTTCTACACCCAAAAATTCAGCAGAGTTGAAGACTATTAATGGAACTGTGAAAATAGAAAGCAAACTTACAATAGCCGTTAAACTCACAGATAATGCGACATCACCATTTGCAAATTTAGTTAAAATATTAGAAGTAACCCCTCCTGGAGCTGCTGCAATTATCATTACGCCCATAGCTAATTCAATAGGAAGTGAAATAATTTGAATTAGTAAGAAAGCGATAATTGGCAGTACGATAACCTGACATAAAAAACCAACAAAAAAGTTTTTTGGAATTTTTATTACTCTTATGAAATCTGCAATAGTCAATCCAAGTCCTAAACCGAACATTATTATTGCCAAACATACCGGGGCTATTGATTTTGCTATTTCCATTTATTTGTGCATTTTTTATACAATTTTAAATGAGGAGTTTTTCATTAGGTCAAAAATTGTTGACACAAAAACAGACTTATGTTTTTGGTTTTGCATATAGTTTAGTTCAAAAGATTTTATGTTTTTTGGAGATGGTAGAAGCATGTATTCAAGCTTTTTATTTTTTACTACTAATTTTTGTTTTAAGAGATATTTTAATTTTCTAATTACTGTTGCTCTTGGAATCTTTGAAATTTCAGAAATTGAAGAAGCATTTATTCCGTTTTTTGGAATATGTCTTAAAAGATGTAAATATAAATCTGCATAAGTTCTAGGATCCTCAATAACTCTATCTTTAACTTTTCTTGAATAATCTATAAATTGAGCAATACCAATTGAGCCCCAAATATTCCATACCTCTAAATCACCAAAGAACTCTCGGTGTCTGATTAAGTATGGGATTTGTAACCTAAACCAATGTTGCCAACAAATTGTAAAATACTTATCAATAAATGCTTCGATTTCTTCTTTATTATATGATCTTCCAAACCAAGATTCTTTTGCAAGGATTTTACTAGTTTTTTCTAAAAAAATAGCCATTACGCTTTTAGAATTAGCAGGCCTTTGTAATTGGTTAATTGCATTACTGAAAAAAATTGATTTTCCTTTTCTAAATATAATATTTCGATCTTGTAAAAAATTTACTTTTCTTCTTATTGTTTCCTTAGGAATATTTAGATATTTTGAAATCTCAGATAAATTGATCTTTTCAATATTTAATTCTTTTTTAGAATAAAATTCTTCATAAGAAAGATATTGAAATCGGTCGGCATATTTTTGAAAAATTTGTTTAACTAAGAAAACTAGAATTAAATAAGTATCATAATCTTTAAAGGTGCTGTAAGCATTATTGCACCATGTTTGCTGCAATTTAAACCAAATAGATATGGTTTCATTAGAATTTTTTGATAAAGTTTCATGAATAGCCTCAGTGTTAAAAGCTTCAAATTCTTTATTTTCTAAAGATGGTGTTTTACTTAAATTATTGTAAATTTTAATTGTTTTTAAATTATATGGTTTAGACATTTATTTTTTCCACGTTACACTTTGATTTATCAAGATAGCCATTAAAATCCAAATTATAAAGATGCCTTCTGGCGAAAAACCGTAATCTGCACCAAACATTCCTGCAACTAGAACGATTGAATAGATAGCTACTGTAGATAAAATTAAACTTGCCATGTACCTAAGGATTGTGCATTTTAAATTCATGATTTTTAAAAAATTATATGATAGATGTGTTGAGCTTGCTAGACATAAATTGTCTAAACCTTTGTTGGGATTTGTAGCATTTATAGAAAGTTTTTTTTTTCCAGTTCCTCCTGACTTAATGATAATTCCAATGGTCGTGGCAAAAAGAGAGGACTATATTAAGATATTTATAATCGCCACAACTGGTTCTGTATTAGGTGGGCTTTTTGGATATATGTTAGGGGTTTTCTTTTTAGATGTCTCTATGGTCATAATAGAATTTTATGGATATGAAGAAAAAGTTTTTGAAATGCAAGATAAGATGTCTACAAAAGGAGGTTTTTTAGCCTGGCTTGGTATTATGTTTTTAGCTGGATTCACTCCTCTTCCATTTAAAGTCTTCACTATAACAAGTGGAGTTATTGCTTATAACATTCCAGTATTCTTCCTCATTTGTTTATTTACTAGAGGACTTAGATTTTTCCTTGTTTCATATTTAACATTTCTTTTTGGTAAAAAATTCGGTGACTTTATAGAGAAAAGAGGTGCGTTATGGTTTACTTTAACTGGAATCTTTATTGTAATTTTAGCTGTCGTCCTATACATAATTTTCACCTGATGTTAAATAATAAGTTTATTTTAAAAAGTATTTTATCTTTTAGTGTAGTCTCATTAGCGATTGCTTATTATATTCAATACATATTAGGGCATAAACCTTGTAACCTTTGCCTGATAGAAAGAATTCCGTATTTTTCAGCAGTAATTCTTGTTTCTTTAATGTTCGTAATTAATAAATACAAAAGAGTGATTGCTGGAATTTTGATGTTATTTTTTATTTTTGGTACAGTAGTCTCTTTTTACCACGTAGGAATTGAACAAGGTTTTTTTAGTGAGTCTTTAGTATGTGATTTGGGTGAATCTAATGAAAATTTATCCAAAGAAAATCTACTAAAGCAACTTGAAAATAGCTCAGCTGTGAGCTGTAAGGACGTAACTTTTAGGTTTCTTGGTTTTTCGCTTGCTACAATAAATACAGTTATATCGATCTTATTAAGTGGTATTATGTTTAAAGTAATTAGAAATTATGGACAAAACAAATAAAAAAACTTTAGAAGAAATTATTAGAGTGGATCACGCTGGCGAGCGCGGGGCAATAAAAATTTATGAAGGTCAACTACTTGCTTTAAAAACTTTCAAACAAGACGAGGAGCTTAAAAGAAAAATTGAAGAAATGAAGGAGCACGAGTTTGAACACTTTGATTACTTTGAAAAAGAAATACAAAAAAGAAATATTAAACCAACTAAGTTACTTCCTCTTTGGGACTTGTTAGGAGTTTCCCTTGGTTTTGGAACAGCAATGTTAGGTAAAAAGGCGGCAATGTTGTGCACTGCATCTGTTGAGGAAGTAATTGATGAACATTATAAGAATCAAACTTATAAATTAAAAGAAGATGAAAAGGATCTTAAAAAAAAGATTATAAAGTTTAGAGAAGATGAATTACACCACAAAGACATAGCTTATGATCAGGGTGCAACCAAAAAAGGATTGTACGGTTTGTTAGATAAGGTTATCAAGACTTCATCAAGAATAGCAATTGTTGTGTCTGAAAAGATTTAATTAAGGTTCTAATTCAATATCCCAATACAAATAATCCATCCAACTTTCGTGAAGAAAATTTGGTGGGAAGTTTTTACCATTTTTGTGAAGATCGTCAACAGTAGGTCTATAAGGCTTATTAAATAATTTTAAATCACAATCACCGAAAAGTTTACCTCCTTTTTTTACATTACATGTAGAGCAAGCTGTTACAACATTTTCCCAATCTGTTAAGCCACCTTTAGATTTTGGTAAAAGGTGGTCAAATGTTAAATCTCTTTTTGCTCCACAATATTGACACGTAAATTTATCTCTTAAAAAAACATTAAATCTCGTAAAGTTAGGATTTTCAGACGGTTTTATAAAACTTTTTAAAGCAATCACGCTTGGTAATGACATCTCAAATGATGGGCTTCTTATTTTACGTTTGTAATTAGAAACGATACTTACCCTATCAAGAAAAACCGATTTAACTGCATCCTGCCAGCACCACAAAGATAACGGGTAGTAGCTTAAGGGTCTAAAATCAGCATTCAATACTAACGCTGGACACTTTTCTAAAGGCACTTTTTGATCTGCAGAAATAATCATATTAAAAAGTTATCTGAATAAAACGGTTATATCAAGATATAAAATTGATACAGTTAAATTAAATATTAATATAAATTTTTTTTAATAAACTCTAAACCAACGCTTGAACCTTCAGTAGGTATACGATGTTCACAATTTTTAAAAATTTTTGTTTCTATTATATAATTATTTCTGTTAAAAAAATCCTTAGCTTCTAACAAAGATGTAATAGGCACTACCATATCTTTATCGCCATGCATTAACATAATATTTGGTCTTGAGGTAATATTCTTGCCCAAATAATCAGGGCTTATAATTCTGCCTGAGTATCCTAAAATACAATTAATTTTATCTTTCCTTTTAATGCCAGTTTGTAAAGCAATCATACATCCTTGACTGAATCCTGCTAAAGCTATTTTATTTGCACTAATATTATTTCTTTCTTTAACTTCATCAATTAGTTTATTAAGTTTAGCTTCAGCAACTAAGGATTTTGCTAATATCTGGTCTTCTGAATGATTTCCTAATTCAAACCATTGAAAGCCACTCGGACTTATACTGCATTTTTCTGGTGCGTCTGGGCATATAAAAATAGTTTTAGGTAAATAATTTTTCCAATAATTCGCTAATATAGATATGTCTTGACCATCTCCTCCATATCCATGACAAAGTATTATTGCACTTTCTGGTTTTTCTTTAGAAATTGGATCAATAACAATACTTTTTAAAGAGTAGCTCATAAATATAGGATCATGATATTGCCTTTTTTACCATTTAGTTCAACATCATGAAAATTAAAAGATTTACTAATTTGCATATTAATTTAAGTTAAAAATAACATAGTTTATGACAAATAAAAATAAGACAGTTTGGTCAGGCAGATTCAAAAGCTCAACTTCTAAATCATTTCAAAGAATTGGGGCTTCTATTAACGTAGATAAAAGACTCTACGAACAAGATAT
>NHJA01000031.1:0-10810 GCA_002171845.1 Candidatus Pelagibacter sp. TMED203 | reverse complement strand
CACGACATCACAATCGTGTCTATTGACTGACTTGAATTGGTCAAGGAACTTAATTAATTTTTTCCATTTTGCTGGTGCTCTATCTCGTTCATAACTTTCTTTATATCCATCAATCGAAAAATACAACATATCAATATACTTCATACACTCACGAAACTTATCATTGATATTGTATTGACAATTTGTTGCTACGACTACTTTACATTCTGGAAATGTTTCTTTAAACATACGACACACTTCGTCAAATTGTGGGTGTAGAAATGGTTCACCCATTCCCATAAGTTTTGCTTCTTTGATTGGGTGGTGTTTTATTCCGTCCAACAACTTACCCCAATTTTCTAATGACATATGTTTTAGTGGACCAATTACCTCATCACGATTACAAAAACTACAATCTAAATTACAATAGTTTGTGGTTTCTAAATATGCGTATGTTATTTTATCCATTGTAAATCCTTAGATAGTTCTTCTGCCCACAACTGATGTCCTTTTTCATTAGGGTGTAGGTTATCTTTACAAAAATGCTTTCCTTCAAGTATAAAGTTTTTAAATGAAATATCTTTGTAAATATCTTTTGTAATTTCTATAAATTTATTTTCAGTTTTTATTCCGTCTTTTCTCATTTCTAATTCGTGATTAATACCAAGTTCTAAAGTTTGATAAAAAGCATCAAAAAATAAATGGTCTATGTTATTACTTTTTAAGAAATAATGTAAATATAAATTATTGTGTATGTAACGACTAAAATATTCTTCTTTATTCCAATAGTATTTTATATACGACTTAAAAAACTCCTGTTGGTCTTTTGGTTTTTGTGATAGTTGTTGTGGGTCTGTTATTTCGTATGGATAAAAAGTCTGCCAATAGTTGTCATTACCATCATCAAAATAAAAATCTTTTCTTTCTGGTGATGACCAACCTACAATTACAAATATTTCTTCTGGTTTATAATCATCTAATAGTTTAAAGGTATTTTCTACTATTCTTCTGACAATAGCATCGTTTGAACAACCTGCAACTGCTGTGTTCCAAACTTCAATATCTAATAGTTTGCCCAACTTGTGTGGCCAAACTTTTGTTAATCTGTAACTATTATTTTCTTTAGCGTTAACATAGGTGATATCTAAGTCGGGGTCTATTATATCTCCCGCAGTCCAACTATCTCCCTCACATAATATTATTTTCTTCAAGATATCTCTCCAAATATTCTGGTGTTCCTAATTCATATATTTCATCAACCATACCGATACCGACTTTCTTTCCGTCAAGTATAGCCCAATTGTAAACTGGCGCTACATAGAACTCTCCATTGGTTCTACTATTCTGTTCAATCATTTGTTCTGCATACTTTACAAAATCACTACCTTTCTTCCAATAGTAATATCCTGCGGTTGCATTGTTTGATATAACTTTCTTTTCTGCGACTTCTTGGACATATCCGTTGTCGAGTGTTCTGGCATAACTCCAATCTTCACTATTACCCCAAAAACAAGGTATGTATCCGTCAAATTGTTTTGCTATTTCCCACATTTTCTCTGGATTATAATCTATCATTTGGTCTGTGTTTAATGTTAGTAATGGTATATCATCATTGATTAAATCTTTTGCTTGTAGAATTGTTTGTGCTGCTCCCTCAGTAACATCATCTAATATTACGACATCATAAGAGTCGTGTCCAATGATATCTTTAAACTGATGAAAGTCATACTTGTCAAAATCCTCTTGTAAACAAACCAATACAAACATATAGTTTTTGTCAAACTCAATCCCTAAGTTTTCAATTACTCTTTGTATCATTGGTTTTCCATTTACATCTATAAATGGTTTTGAGTCTGTGTATCCTTGTTCGGTAAATCTTGAACCTCTACCTGCCATAGGTACTACTATGTTAAATCGTTGTTTCATAAAATTTTGTTATTATCCTCTCAATACTTTTACACTCAAATAATAAATCTCTATTATGTTGTAAAGTATCTTTATTATCTTTTATTCTGTTATATAGTTCATCATCACTCATATTCATAACACGAATTACATCTTGCATATTTAAAACAAATCTTTCAGCGATACAATCTGTATCATCTGCTTTTGTTTCGTTTTCAAATAGCCATTCATAAGATTTAAAACCAAAGTATTTAAACCACTTTGTAGTATGCTTTTGTCCGTGCCAAATTACTGGATGATAATTTAATATTGGATTAAATGTAGATTGATTTAAAAATACTTTGTCATCTTGGTCTGGTAAAGAAGTTGACGCCCAAGTAAAGATTGTATTTTCGTAAACATCAAATGGAATCGGTGAGTTTGGGTGTAAATGTAATTTATGGTAACCTTGCTTTTTTTCATAAGGACTACCCATCAACGGTATATCTTTATCTATGTTGTTTAAAATATTTTTATCAATTTTGTCATAGTCAAAAAGGTCTATGAGTTCTATTAAATTGTTTTGTTTACAATACTTTTTTGCTTTTTGAAAAAACTTACTATCATCTATAATATTATTTTTATCATAATATCTATGTTCTATAACTGATTTGTTGTGAAAATTAGACTTATATAAAAAATATAACATCTTATCTCTAAGGTGTTGTGGTGTTCTACTTATTCTCAATAGTCTATATTTTGAATTTTTGACTTTATCTAAGTAATCATCAACACTATATGTTTCATCAAAGTCTTTTATTTTAATACCATATTCTGTTCCTGAAACTCCTCTTTTAAATGAATTCATTTCCATAGCATTATCGTAGATGATATTTACATTATGTTTATGATTGTAAAGCTTTACATTACTATTTAAAACAACAATAGAACTATATGATAATCCATACTCTTGTAATACATCTTCAATCATATGGTAAAATGTTTTGTACTTGTCATCTGGCCACCAACTAATAGTGTAATTTTCTGCTTCCCAACCTTGATATAAAAACAAAGTCATTTTACCAGACTTCATACTTTCTATAATTTCTTTTTTACTAAATAAATAATCAAAGAATTTAGTTTTAATTAATTCAAATGGTTTATTATGAGATGTAGCTGGGTGCAAATCCATTTGTAGTATAAATTTTTTATCTCTTTCTAAACAAGTTTTTAAATCAAATTCATCTTTATAATCATAGTTTCTTAAAAAATTAAATAATTCTTTATCGTGAAATATTGAATTTGTGTGTGGGATTTGATAAAAGTGTTGAGTGAATAATCTCCAAAAATAAGTTGAAGGATTCGCAATATCAACATCACCAAATCTAATATCCTCTTGGTATGTACAAAAATTATAATTATCCAGAATGTGTTTTACTTTATCTATATAAGTCATTTGTCTCTCTCTGATAATATTGGATTATCTATTGGCCAATTTATTTTTAATGCTGGGTCATTCCAATTGACTGACATTTGGTCTTGCCAATCTACATATTCATTTGGATAAGATTGTGTATAATGAAACACACACTCATCTGATAAACATAAATGTCCATTCAGAAAACCTGGTGGAACCAATACACTTTTACAATTTTTGTCATCTAATGTAAAACTATCCCATTGTAAATAAGTTGGACTATCTTCACGATAATCAACCACNACTAAATAAAATGCACCATATACNCAAGTAATATGTTTCCAAGTTTCATTGTCTCCGTGTANTCCTCGTAAGAACATTTTTACGAGAGTGTGTGAACTTTGAAATTTTATGTGGTGGTGTGTTCATATCTTTTTCCCAATGTGTCCACATTGTTCCACGATAATCTGTAAACTTATCTGGTGTAAAAACTTTTACACCCTTTAATTGTGTTTCTTCTATTGTGTATTTAAAACTCATATTGATTGTCCATAACTTAGTGGAAATGCATTTCTATATCTTGAACTTTCTTGTGGAACTATCATTTTGTATGCTTGTATTAATTCTGTAATTCCGTCATCTAATGTATATTTTGGTTTCCAACCTGTTGCTTCTATTTTTTCATTACTAACCACATAATTTCTTTTATCTGGGTCTTCAAAGTAATCTGAATAAGTAATGGAAGTATTTGATATTTGTTTTTGTATTCTTTCTACTAATTCTTTTTTGTTGATATTAGTATCTGATAATCCTACATTGAATATTTGTCCTTGGTGCTTATCGTAGTTTTCAATCATAAACTCAAATGCACTACTTACATCTTGTATATGAATAAAGTTTCTAACAAACTCGTGTTCAAACAATGTAATATATTTGTCTGTTAGTAGTTTATAAACAAATTCATTAACTAATAAATCTAACCTCATTCGACTTGATGTTCCAAACACCGTTGCCAATCTAAAAACTATACCATTACTCTCTTGTAGTATATAGTCTTCTGCTTTACACTTCGTAACTCCATAATGACTGATTGGTGTCAAGTCATTTGTTTCATCAACCATACCCTCTGTTCTACTTCCATAACCACTATTGGTGTTTGGATATAACATCTTTTGGTCTGGTGTCATTACATCAACTATATTTTGTATTTGTGTCGTGTTGATACTTGTTGCTAATTCCTTATCTTTTTCACAACTTGGAAATCCAACTAATGCTGCTAATGGAATAATAACATCAACTTGTTCCACTAAATATTTTAACTTACTCCACTCACGAACATCTCCATAATGATATGTAAAGTTTTCGTGATGACACAAGTCAACTAATGATGTTTGGTTATACATTAAATTATCATATACGATTACTTCGTGTTTCTTTAATAGGTTTCTCGTTATAACTGAACCTAAGTATCCTGCTCCACCTGTTATTAGTATTTTCATTTATTTATCTCCTTGTATAATTTTTTTGCAAATGATTTAGCACCATATTGATTTGGATGTAGGTCTTCCCTTGAACAATATGGAAAATCATTATCTTTTTCCAATTCTTTTAAATAATTAAAATAATTTAGTTTAGAATAATTCTTTATTTCATTTTTTACATTAACGAATTCTTGTGGTATCCACTCTTTTCCTATTGTATAATCATCTAATAGATTGTGTGAACCGTCGTGCATAGTGTTTATAGAATCAAACATAAAATACTTATATCCGTAATTTTCTAATAAATAATATGATGTTAAAATACTTTTTAAAAAGTCATAATACATTTGATTGGAATTCATAAAATATTCTGAATATAAAGATTTATCTTTTATGTTATACAATCCTTTATCTGATAATGTTACTGGTGGTCTAAAGTCTATATAAACTTTATCGTTTACAAATATTTTTTTCCTAAATGCTTCTGTCCACCCAATTAATACAAATGTATCTTTTGGATTTATTTTATTAGACTGGTGTGAAGTTATCAATCTTTCACAAATTAAATCATTACCTATACCACAATCAGACTCGTTCAACCAATCTCTTCCCATCATATTAGATAAATGATATCCCGCAGAATAGTCTTTGTTACAACCCTCACCTCTTTTATAATATCCATATAAAAAACTACAACCTATTGAAATTAACTTCATTTTAATTTCTCCAATAAGTTTTTATAATTTTGTTCTCTATTTTTTCCATATTCCATAAACAAGTTAAAGTTGTGAACTAATATATCTTCCATACTCCAATACCAATCGTGGACTTCCTGCTTGGACATTTTACTGAACTTGATTATTTCCTTTTCGATTAATTCAAATCTTCTAACGTCGTCAGTTTCCTTGTCATAACTTTCATCAATAAATCCGTCAAATGTTTTAAAACCAAATGAACGAACAAACTCTAATGTATTTGAACTACCAACTAACAATACCGGTTGAAAAAATCCAAATGGTTTCCATACTTTTTCAGAAGCGTATCCTGTTGGGTTTAAAAAATCTGTTTCTGTGGTAATGTTTAAATATGAGTCTAAATATGGTTGTTTATTTTCCCAACCATATCCGTGATGAACTCCGTCTTTTGCTTCCATAGCTATTGGATAATCTACCCATTGATATTTCATATCTTGTAGTTCTCTATAATCTTGATAATACTTCATTTGTCTACTTTCATCTGTAATTAATTTATCAACATAGTAAGGTGTGGTTGGTCCGTCAAAAGTTAATTGATAACTAACACCATTTCCTTTTAATAACCCATAACGATTCAATACACATAAAGTTGCTAATCTGTGCTCTCGTTGTCGTCTGTTCATTGATAATATTGTATTTGTTCTCAATGTAGATTTTGTATCCTTGAACTCATCTAATGACATAGCAGAACTTTTATGTTGCTCGTAGTCAGAAGCCAGTTGATATGTTTCGTGATTTCTTAATAATTCATATATTTCATTTGATTTTTCGTACAATGAATGACAAAAGACTATTGTTTTAAATCTTGGTGTTTCGTTATTTTCTTTACACCAATCATTATATCTTTTTTCTACTAAAAAATCATTGACAATTACGATAGAATTTTGTATATTTAATCTCTTAGTATTATAGTGTATTGAGTGTATAATGTTATCCGTAATAAATGCTTCTTGTAAATAACAAATACATAATTTTAATACTCCACTCTGTAAAAATTTTAAACTCTTTTCTTCTATATAATTAAAAACTGCTTCATATTTACCTTTAGTTTCTGGATTAACTCCCATAGCATTTTGAGCAGAGCCAAAACCCTCTATTGTGTAATAACCTAAAAACTTTGTTTCTGTGTTGTCGATTGTATCTACACTATTCTCGGTAGCACCATATTGTCTAAAATCACTTGGATAGACCGCTGGTTCAAATTCTATCTCTTTTCTAAATAAATTATCATTAAAACCAGGTGAATAATATTTTACAAATTTATTTGGTATTCCGTTTGGAACTTTTACACCATCAACTATTCTATCATAATAAAGTTTAATCATAGTAAACTTCCCTCTGTATTTCTTCTTTTGATAAATTATATGTGTCTATTACTTTATTTATAAAATTTGTTTGTTTTTTAGTCAGTCCGTTATAACAATTATAAACAAAATCTCGTTTTTCCAAAAGTTTTGATGCGTGTCCAAATTCAGAACCACCAAACTCTACATTTCTATATGGACCTGATACTCTAACAAACTTAGTTTTTTTCATAAAATTTGACATATAGTCTGCGAGTTTCGTATTAATATTTTTAATATGCTTTAATTCCTTATAATTTAATTGTATAACATCATCTACATTATGTTTTTTTATTTCCTCTATATCCCAAAAGTCGTGATTGTTAGACTTTTCACAAATCATATTCAATATTGTCATATGAGAATATTTTTTTGTAGATATTCCAATTCCTTCTGGTGTTAACCACATAACATTTAGTCTACCTGAAATGTTATCAACATCTACTAAATCCCAATCATTTATAACGTTCAATGTAATCACTACAAACTCCTGCTACATAATTTGGTACATCTTTTGATAATGGTGGCATAACACAAATACTTCTTTTAGTCATTTGATAAGACCAACTTTGCCAAAAATAACCTTTCGTGGTTAGTGCTGCAAAGTCTGTATCGTGTGCGAAACAATGTATGTTTGGGTCTTCTACCATACGATAAAATGACCTGATTTCTTTTGCGTGACACCATAATCCTTTTTGTCTTAAAAACTTAACATCAATAAGATATTCTTTGTCGTCGTGTCCTAAATACCAAGCACCATATTTGGTTCCCCATACATCAACCTCAACATCATAACCTAAGTCTAATGCTTTTTGTATATATTCTGGATTGTTTTCCATTTCAGGATTTGGTCCGTTTATATTTCCTCTGTGAGATATCAGTATCATTTAAAAAAGTCCTCTGCGTTTATTCCTCTATCATCTATGAAGTAATCTCCATTGTGTCCTTTAAAACACAACTCGTGGTATTTCACTCCCCACTCTTTTAATTGTTGTTCTGTGATTGGTCGATAATGTTTTTCTCCTCTACCACTTGCTAATCCACGAGCAGTATAAAAAACTATTGTGTGTCCTTCATCATACAATTTATTTATTTTTGCGATTCTATCAAGATAAGGTTCTCTACCAATTACCTCACCGACTTCTTTACATATAGTTCCGTCTATATCAATTACATATTTCATTCAAACCAATCCTTTTTGTATTTAATTAAATGGTTTCCACAATTACTTTGGTCAAAAACTTTAAATTTAGTTTTTTGTTTAAAGTCTGTTTTAAAAATTGTTTTATTGTTTTTTATTATTTTTACACTATTCATTTTTCCATAAAATTGAAACTTAGCATCATCATTAAGTCCGTTTCCACAACCTACCCATAAATAAGAATATCTATAATCGTTAACCAATTTTCCTTTAAAAGATTGTTGAACATCATTTAGTTTTAAATATTTTTCTTCTAAATTACAAGTAAAATGTATTTTTTGATTACCTTTAATATCTTTTGGATATGCTAATATTTTCTCTTCTCCATTTTCTGTCCAAATACTTACACCAATATAGTTATGTGCAGCAAAGATTCCTAAATGTTTACCATTTAACGACATTATATAACCTGGATATTTATAATGTAATTGATGTTCATTAATATCTATTTCAACATCACAAATAAATTCAAAAGACTTTGCTTTATGAAAATCACTTGGTAAAGATGTACTTAAATCATTTTTATTATTTGGTGGAATAAAAAAATAATTTTTATCATTAACAATTACACTCATAATTTAATCTCCAAACAATCATTATAAAAATCTGCTAATTCAGGAAATACTTTACAAAAATCCGTTCCTCGTCTTTTATCGTGTTCTTGAAAGAATTTACCAAAACTATATCTTTGATTTTTTAGTTGATTTTCATTTGCGGACATCATCCAATCATAAAGTCTTTTTAACTTTTGAATTTCAATATCTGAATATCCTATATTTTTAGTATCGTAATTTGGTACACCAAGAAAGTCTGCTAATTGTGCTTGTTTAAAAATATTATGACTCCATTTTTTTGGTAGTATTTGAACTGTTTGGTGACTTGGATATCTTAAATAACTTGAATCTAAAAATACTGCTGAGTTCCAATATCTATCTGTTGAACCATATTTTTCTTTTAAGTCGTAAACTCCTGTTATTAACTTATCATAATTTGGAACTGATAATGCATTATAAGTGGACATAATCGTTAGATTTACTCTTGGACACTTTTCTAATATTTTGTTCATATTGTCCCATATACGATTGAACTCTAAACCATTACGAATATACTCCGCTTGCTCTCCCCAAGTGTCAACTGATGTAAAGATAATAAATTCATTTACTCTATCTTCATCTTCTATTTTGTTAATCTTACCGATTAACTTATCAATCATATTATCTTCTAATCCTAAATTAGAATTGATAGCAAAATTTAAATCTCTGTTTGGATTAGGTTCATCAATAATGTAATCTAATACTTTCCAAGTATCTTTTGCTAACATTGGTTCTCCACCTGTGATTCTAAAAGTATGTAAATCACGATATAGTTCTGGCCACCATTTCCAAAATGCTTCTACATATGGATTGTAATCTTTGTGTAGTATTGGAACTTTATTTTCTGCAATCATACCTTCCATACCATTAAATTTATCTAATGTTGGATATGCTCCGTGTTGTTTTATTTCGTTCATCCAAGTAGATGAATATGGTGGTCCACAATAACTACATTTAAAATTACAAGCGTTTGAAAATGCAACTTCTACATATCTTGGATTATAATCTGCTCTCCAATCTTGATTTACAATTTCGTCGAAGTGTGGTAATGACCAACTTTCACTTGACTTAAATACTCTATCTGAAAATCTATTTGAATTATCTTCTACATTCCAACAATAATCACATTCAGTTGGTCTCTTACCGGTCAACATTTCTCTTCTACGAAGTTTTTTATATTGTGTGTTGTGTAGAGCACTTGGATTTCTTTTAATTTCTTTTTCTGAAATTTTGTGAGTTCTTGGGTGGTGGCAAGAGTGATTGTGACCTGTTTGCAATTGTAGAGTCACTTGTGTCCATTTTGCTAAACACATACCTTTACCAACTTTATCAAGCTTTTCTTTATTTTCCGTATAAAACGGATTATCGTTTGTTATATCTTTTATTCTTGACATTGAAACCTTACATTAATTAACTTGTGTCTATTATAAATAGTATCTATACTATGTATCTTGTATTTCATTTGTTTTAGTCCTGAATTATCAATATCGACTTCACCCTTTTGCATTTTCTTTCTATAAAGGATTTCATTTTTAGATGTTTGTTCTACATCTCCTTGAAACTGATTATCAACTATTCCCTCGTCGTCGTGATACATACACTCCATAGTTCCGTATCTTCTGTGTGGTGTTGGACTATCTTTGATAACTTCTTTTTCATATAAAAATCTAATATTACGATTTTCAATTAATCCGTGATTTCCAAATTCACTTAAATCTTTAACGATATCCCCCTTACATCTACGACAATCTTGGTCGCAACATATTGATTTTGTCATATCGTAATGTAGAACTAAGTCATCATATGCGTTCCACATTTTTACCTCTGCTATTTCACCCTTAAAGAATCGTTGTCCTTCCCAAGCATTAGGGTCATTACTACCAATCCAAAATGGAACATTGGCATATCGTTTTAATTTTTCTTCATACGATATAGTTGATTGTTGGATACCGAACTTTTCACCTAAGTCTTGGTCGTTGATTTGGAAACTGATTTTCTTATTGTCTTTGTCGTGTATCAAACTAACCTTTGTCCAATTGCCTTGATATCTTCGTCTCCAACGATATATATGTTGATTTTTCCAATCCCACATTGATGTTGCAAATGCATTACTATTGTTGTAATCTATTCCGAAGTCATATCCGATTTTAGATAATA
>NHJA01000030.1:0-7562 GCA_002171845.1 Candidatus Pelagibacter sp. TMED203 | reverse complement strand
TTTCGAATAGGGATGGTTCATATGGACCTTGAAAATTACTATAAGATTAATTTCGCTCTGTTACAGTATCATAAATATTCATTAACTGAGATTGAGAACTTAATCCCTTGGGAGAGAGACATATATATTGGGTTGTTACAGCAACATCTTGAGGATGAAAGATTAAAACAACAGCAAGCAAGTAACTGATGGCAGCAACCACTACCAGTCCTGTAAAGATACTTCTAGATCTTGGATATGAAATCTGGGAGATGGAGAAGGATGGATATCGTAGTGCTTTAATGGAGTCTATTAATGATTTGACTCGCATCAATCCAAGAGATGGACGCATAGCTATACTGATACAAGCATTAAAGAATTTAAAAAGAGCACCAGACAAACCAAAAATTAATATAAGTAAGGTATTAAATAAAAGAATTACTGGAGCGGATATAAAACCTGTTGATATAGAGAAGAAGGAGGGTGATGCTCCTGCTTTAATGCCTGATAGGTTAGATAATATAGCAAATACAGTAGATTCTATTGCTTTATTATTAAGAAGACAGTTTGGTGTTGAGAAGAAACAACGAAGGGATGATAGAAAGAAACAGGATAAAGATAATAAAGATGCAAGAGAAAATAAGTTAGAAAAGAAACCAGATAAGAAGACTGGTTTAATACCTAAGGCTATAGCAAAACCAACTTTAAGTTTCTTTGATAAGATTAAAAGATTCTTTTTGAATATTGCTATTGGATCTGCTGTATATAAAATGCTTGATTGGTTAAAAGATCCTGCTAATGCTGAAAAGATATCAAAGTTTTCAGAATTTTTAATTAATAATGCTGGATGGATTCTTGGTGGGTTAGCAGCTATAGCATTACTCCCTGTTCTCAGTGGTATAATGGGAGTGTTGGGAGCACTTAAAGGTGGATTGTTATTGTTAAAACCAGCGTTAGGATTATTGTTTAGTCCTGCTGGATTGGCTGCTCTTGCTCTTGCTGCTGGTTTAACTGGCACTTTACTTATGATGAAGTCTGCTGTAGATGCTATTAAAGAGAAAGCTGCTGGAGGATCAGCATTTTTAGATAAGTTTGAACAATTAAAAAGTCCATTAGAAAAGGCTGGTATACAGATAGTAGGTAGTGGTGAGAATGAAAAGTTTTATATTGCTGGTAGTGGAAGAGGACAAGGAGGACAGAGTGGTCGTAAAACTGTAGAGAAACATGGTACAGAGAAGCAAAAGAAATTAGTTGAGGAGTATATTAAAAAAAGAGATAATATTATTGGTATAAGAGATGAAATGAGAAGTGATATGAAACTTAAGGAGAGTGAGATAAGAAAAGATTCTAGTGGAGGAAGAGTTGGTTCTAAAAAGATTGTAGGTAAAATACAAACAGAGAAAGAAAAAATAAGAGAAGAGTATGAAAGGAAATTGAGTGGTATATCAACATCACAGTCTACAGATAGTTCCGCATTAAAATCTTTACAATCTTTCAGTTCTAATAAAGCAACTATTGATAAGAATTTAAAAAAAGAAACAAATATTTCTCCTCCTAACACTAAAGGTAAAGGTAGCACTACTATTATTGATGGTGGTGGAGGTCAACAACAATCTGTTGGTGGAGGTGGTGGTGGAATAAATGGAACAACTCCTCCTTCTTTCCCTTCTCAAGATCCTAATAACTTGGGTACTTTTTCCACTCAAGGAATGTATAATATGGTAGGTTAAGAATGTTAAATCTACTAGGAAATTTTGCTAAGGGTGTTGCCAAGAAAAAGGTAAAGAAGAAAGGCGCAGAGATGGCAAAGAATATTACTAATAAAAAAGAAAAGGATAATTCTAGTGCTATAGTAGTAAGAGAAAAAACAACCACTCTTGCACCTATGTCTGGTGGTTCATTAGATACTCCCATTCAAAAACCAACAACAAAGGATTCTCCTTTAGATAGAATTGATAGTGCTCTGTTAGATATTATTAATACTCTCAAGGGTAGAAGGAAGTTGATGTTGAATAAGTCTAGAAAGATGAGAGTTCAAGATGATAAAGAGAAGAAGGATAAGAGAGAAGGTCTTCTTGAAAGTATGAAGAATACGGGTAAGAAGATGGTAAAGAGTGCTGCTTCAGCAGCTTCTGGTTGGTGGGAAAGATTGCAGAACTTTCTTTTAATGACATTGGTTGGTTCATTGGTGGTTGCTATTAAAGAAAATTGGGAAGCAATTAAAGTGCAGATTGATAAAGTTGTGAATATTATTAAAGATATATGGGAGTTCATGTCTCCAGTATTGATACCTTTATTTAAAGCATTGAAATGGATTACTGTTCAAGGTTTAAAATTGATAGGTAAACTTTTAGGGATGGGAAAGGATAAAAAACAAATAGAAAAAGGAATTGATAATGTATCAGAAGAATTAAAGAATATAGATAAGGAAAGTGGAGAACTTACTAAACAATTTGAAGAATCTGAAAAAAATATTAAAGATATAACTAACACTAAGGAACCAAATTTAGATACTAAGACTGAATTGTCTTCACCTGAAGTGGCGAATGGAGTTACTAGTAAGGTTGATGATAGACCATTAAGNGTTACTAACCCAGATAGGGTGATGAGTGGAAATAGTAATAGAAGAAGAAAGAAATATAATGTTGGGGGATATGTGCATGAAGATGGTGAAGTTCATGAGGGTGAGTATGTTGTCAAGGAAAGTATAGTAAAGAAAGTTGGCGTGACCAACATTGAAAATATTGTAAAAACTATGATGAAAACATCTAATAAAGAGATTAGTAAAGAGAATATTTTAAACATGATGCAGACATCTACTACAAATATAAAACAAAATCCTCTTAAANTTATAAGTATAATGGAGGGAATGTCTAAACAGTTTGCTCCTATAGGTGAACAACTTCCTGAAATGATTAATGAAACTATTAAAGAATCTAAATTAGGAACTGTTTCTAAAAAAATAACTAAAGAGATGATAGAGAAGATGGAAAATACTCTTACTGTTTTGAAAGAACAGACTGACTATGAAGAACAATCAGGTAATACACTTATTATTTCTGCTCCTAAACCTTCTAGACCTTCTNTAAGTGGTGGNGGAGGAGGAACTAAAGTGATACCTATAGGAGAGTCTGGTAAAACAGCCTTAAATAGATATGTTAATGCAGTTATCCAAAAAACTTTATATTAATGTCAAGTAAACTATCCACAAGAACAGGTAATATAAGAGAGTTTAAAATCTTTCAGGCAAAAAATGGCGGCAACTCTGCTGATGCCTCTGGAGTTGTGGTAGATATAAAATACTATGAGAATATTTTATCTAATACANTATCTTTAAGTGCTATTATAACTGAGACTGGAGAGAGTCAGAATAAGAAACTTGGTAATAAAGGAATGCTAGATGGTCTTCCTATACGTGGAGGAGAACCTGCTACTATTGTTATAGAGGATCATGAAGGTAATAAGTTAGAATTTAAAAATGATAGTAAATTATATGTGAATAGGATTAGGAATGTTATTCCTGGTACTCAGAAGGATGTGTATAGTTTAGATTTTTCTTCTAGAGAATTATTNGCTAATGAACAATGTAGAGTGGTNAAAAGATATGATGGTAAGGTATCTGAAAATGTAAAGAAGATACTTGAGGAGGCTACATCAGGAAGTGTTGGTATAAAAACTAAGAAAACAGTTACTGTTGATGATTCTAATAGTTATAATTTTATAGGAAATGATAAGAAACCTTTTTATGTTTGTACTTGGTTAGCATCTAAAGCTGCTCCAGATAGTAAAGAGAAAGGAGGGACAGCAGGATATCTTTTTTATGAAACTCATGATGGATTTAATTTTAGATCCATTGATCTTTTATTTCAACAAGAACCTAAAGGTAATTACCTGTATAGTAATACAGATGAGAAGCCACAAGAATACAGTGGTAAGATTATAACTTATGATATTAATAGAGATATTGATTTNCAAAACAATCTATTGATGGGAACTTATTCNAATAGAACTTTATTTTTTGATTTCTATGCGATGAATTATCAAGTAAGAAATTTTAATGTTGATTCATCAGGTCCTGCTAAGAGTAAAGAGGGAGGGAGTAAAAATAAGATAGTGACTGGAGGTAAAGATGATATTGATTCTGTTGCTGATGAGTTTAGACAACCTATTTCTAGGTTAATGAATAAAGTTTTGGATGTGGGAACTCTTCCTTCTGGTAAGGATATTGATGAGCAATTGAAGAAATGGAAAGATAATCCTAAGCAAGCTACTTTCGATGCTGCTGATATTATGGTACAATCATTAATGAGATACAATCAATTGTTCTCAATTAAAATAAATATTATGATAGCAGGAGATTTCAGTCTTCGTGCTGGTGACTTGATTCATTGTGAGTTTCCTGAATTATCTGTTGACCCTAATACAAAGGTTAATAGGAGGAGTGGGGGCATATATATGATAGCAAGTCTCTGTCATAATATCACTCCTAGAGAAACTTATACTAGTTTAACTCTTGTGAGAGATACTTTTGGAAGAAAATCTTTTTAGGGCATTAAAATTATGACTACCCCAACACCAAAGCATGATTTAGATCATGAAGTTTATCTTGATCCTAAGGATCATAAAGAACATATCAATCATGGGATGATTGAATATAGTGAGGCAGATTTGGAGATGCATAATGATGCATTCCATGCTCATTCAGATGAAGAAGTTAATAATAATGAGGGTAAGATTAATGATTGGCATCAAAGACATGAGGATAAGCATCTAGAAGTATATTGTGATAATCATCCAGACTCATTAGAGTGTAGAGTATATGACGACTAATGTTTGAACAAGGACTAGTAAAAACTCACTTCCTTGGGAAGGATGGATTCATATGGTGGATTGGTCAGGTTGTAGACCAAACAAAATGGGCTGGCAATTTATCAGGAACTCCTACTAAAACTACCAAAGAACAAAAAGGATTTGACTTTAGATATAAAGTCAGGATCATGGGGTATCATACTGCTGTGCCTGGNGATCTGAGTGATGATGATTTACCTTGGGCATCTGTCATGCTTCCAGTTACTGCTGGAACATCTGGTGGTGCAAGACAAACTCCTCAATTGAGGCAGGGTAACTTTGTGTATGGTTTCTTCTTAGATGGAGAGGATGCTCAACAACCTATCATCATGGGTGTGATTGGATACAACCAATACACTGCAGTGATGAAGAATGTTCCTGATACACCATTCACTCCTTTCAGTGGATATACTGTCAATGATACTATACCTAGAAGTGCTTTAGGTACTACTCAAGAAGAGGGTGATGCTGTAGCTGATGATGTTGATAAGTCAAAGGCTAACAATAAGGAGGTAATGGAGTCACCTGCTGCTCTAGTAACTAGGAAGGATGGAGCAAGCAAAGAACAGTATGAAAATAAAAGTAAACCAAAAAATATTCCTACAGTTAGTAGGTGTGAACCAGCTCCTCTTGTAGGAATACAGAGAGAGGTGAAAAACATGCTCTCTGAGGTGAAAAGGATACAAAAGACTGCTAATGATTGGGAGACAAAAGTATCAACCAAGATTGATAATATNGANAAAGAANTTGCTAAGNTANAGGACAATGCTACNAAGGCTATTGCTGGAGANGTAAAGAGAATTACNGGTGAGATACAGAAGAATGCTTTAAAGAAAGTCAATGATACCTTAAAGGATAGTTATGATAAAGTATTTCCTAGTCAACTTGGAGAATTAAAAACCAAGGTGGAGGGAGTTAATGATGAGTTATCTTGTCTGTTTAGAAATATAATGAAGAATCTTACTGGAATGGTAGGAGGATTTTTAAACCAGATAATGGATAGGTTTATTACTACACCTTTATGTGCAGTTGAAAATTTCATAGGGTCATTACTGGGTAAGATTACTGGACTCATAGACTCTGCAATCAGTTCAGTGATGGCTCCTATAAAATCATTGCTTGCTGGTATGGGTGCTGCATCTTCTGCTATTGATGATGTGATGGGATTTGCTACTGATGCTCTTTCACTTCTTTCTTGTGATGAAGATCCTAGATGTTCTGAAGTTAAGGAGTGGAATCCAATCAATGGACCTGAAATTTCTGCTACTCTAGATTTATTTTCAATAGTTAATAAAGCAAAGCAAGCTGCTGGATTAGTTCAGAATGCAGTAGAGGGTGTTGCTAACATTGGAGATACTCTATCTGGTATTGCTAAGAATGCTGACTTCTCTGATGCATTTACTGACACCTGTAATGTAGGACCAGTATTCTGTGGTCCTCCTACTGTAGAGTTTGTAGGTGGAGGTGGTAGTGGAGCAACAGGAAATGTAATAGTCAGTGCTCTTACTACTGTGTTGGGTGTAGATATTATTACTCCTGGTGGGGGATATATTGGTCCACCTAGACTTAAGTTTAATGATTCATGTAATAAAGGTAAAGGAGCTACTGGTAGAGCAGTGGTTGAAGATGGTAAAGTAGTTAGAGTTATAATAGATGATACTGGAATAGATTATCTTCCTTCCGCAGATGGAAGTCAGGGTGGAGATGGTAATGTATGGGCAGAGGCTGATGAAACTACTATAAGAAGATCAGATGGAAGATATGATCCTCCTTATAAACCAGGTACTGTAGTAGAAGTTTGTCCTGGTGATGAGGTAACTTCACCTGGTGGATCTACAACTGTCATAACTGGAGAGAGATGTATTGATATTACAGCACAACCACCTATAGATAAACCAACAGGAGGACCATTCCCATCTTTAGATACAGGAGATTATCCTATAGTTCTTGAGATTGATGATATTAATGTTCTTGATCCTGGATTTGGGTATGATCCAAATGATAAGGTAGTTGTGGGTAATGGAGCAGAACTTAAAATTAAAACAGATGCTTTAGGTGCTGTCACTGGAGTAGATGTAATCAATGGTGGTATAGGATTTAATGAAGACCCAGACATTTACATTGATAGTGATTCAGGTTATAATGCTAAGTTGATGCCAGTATTTAAAGTAAATAGAGTGGGAGAGGATATTGCACCTGAGGCAGTGGATGCTGGTGCAATTATTAAAGTAGTAGATTGTGTAGGTAAATTCTGATGTCTAAAAAAGAAAATTTACATCCATATGTAGCAGGAACTGAGCATGGAACTCTAAGTTTTGGTAAGGTTAATGCAGAAGCCAATGAGATTTCTGCTTGTTTGTTAGAGAGTGGTCCTGATGGTGGACGTCATTATATTAAAATGCAGGAGACTGGTAGTAAGGAGGATGGTTCTAAAGGATCTACTAATATAGTATGTCCAGGTACTCTTACTGCTTTAACTGGTAAGGATATAGTAAACTATCCTGAGGGTTCTGATACTCCTAGAGATATCCCTGCAATCTATTATGAAGCAGAGAATGGTGACATAGTATTGACAGCACCAAGAGGAAAGATTAGAATATCAGCAGAAGCTATTGAACTTATTGCTAAGGGTTCTGATGGTAGAACAGGTGTCATCAATTTAAATGCTGATGATAAAATCATTTTAGATTCTCAAATTATTGATGTACAATCTAAAGTTTCTACTAAAATCTTTT
>NHJA01000029.1:0-18004 GCA_002171845.1 Candidatus Pelagibacter sp. TMED203 | reverse complement strand
TCTTGTTTAAATACTGTGCAAATCGCTTGTGTTATTGCCATATTATTGTCCTCCAGTTAATGTGTTTGTACCAACAGGGCTACCTGGAAACTTATAGTCAGTTCTTCTTCTTCTACGAGCTTCGTTGTTAACAGTAGTAACTCTTGTATTATACAAATTTTGATATATAGTATAATCTTCCATGTTCTTTGTAAAGAGATTTGCTTCAGCTAAACAACCATATAGTAAAACATCTGGAATAGTTTCAGTATACCAATTAGTAGTGTTAGTGTTAGATAATGGATTAATTTTTCCTTGATATCCTAATTTAAGAGTATAAGCTTGATCTGGTGTTGGAGCTAAATATACTCGATCATCATCAAAATTAGCAAAATATTTAGGTTGACCTTGTAAAGCTGAATTAGGCCAATATTCTTGACAGAAAGCTAAAGTTTTCATTTCTAAATAAGTAACTTGAGTACCTACAGTTATAGTTAAATAATTAAATAACATAGGTTCGATAGCAGTAGGAAGATTTACAAATCTATCTCCTGTAATTGCTGTAGTAGTTACATTTTCATTAAAACCTATAGGATCAATATCTCTTGATAATGAAGAAAATGTATTATCTATAAAAGTATCTAGTTGATTATTAAAATCTGTTCCAGTATTTTCTGCCCATGTTTGTATATCAGTCTTTAGACTGCTGTAAGTCATTGCCATTTTTATTCTCCACTTTTACTTCATCGTCAATCTTAAATTTAGTCCATACGTGTCCTGCAAATGGATAAGTTCCATAATGAGTTAAAGGACTACGAAGATCAACATGTATCTTACCGCCTATCTTTTGCCATAATCTACAAAAAGCATAATCTTCTGATAAATATCTATTACTTTTTTCATCAATAATACAGTCAAAAAATGCGTAACAGTTGTTACTTCCATACTTTTTTCCATTAATAATTTGATCGCTAGTATATTTAAGATTAGAATATGCTTCAATCATTTTTCTAAAAACTTCTTTTTTAATACACATAAATCCAGTTGCTGCATCCATTACTTCTGTAAAACCATTTTCTACTTCAATATTATTAGGATCTGAAAAATTAAGATTATAACCTAAAGCTCTTTGTTCTAAATGTTTATCACTTTTTTTCATTAATTTTGGAATTCTTTCCCAATCAATAGATTTTCTAGGATATACACCACAAGCTACATCATAATCAGATAGTACCATACGACTTACTGCATCTCCATTAAATCCTATATCAGAATCAATAAACATTAAATGTGTAAAGAGATCAGGGTTATCATCATCTGCATCTAAAAACTGGCTTACTAAAGTATTTCTAGCTCTAGTAACTAAACTTTCATTTCCCATTGTGTTTAAATGTACTCTATAATTATTCTTTGCTGCAGATTGAGTTACACTCATAACTCCATGTAAATATCCTTCAGAAAGTTGACCGCCATAACAAGGTGTTGCGATCATAACACTCAATGTTTTATTTTTTATCATGTAATAACAACTGTAACATTTCCTAATGAAGTTGTTAACAAATTTGTATTATTTAAATACCATGTTGTAGGAAGAGTTGCAACTCCTACATAAACAGATTGACCAGATGTGTTTTGAAAACTTGGTAAAGCAGTGACTTGATTAGGAACACCGCCGGTAGATGATCCAACTGCACCTCCACCTGTTCTTGCTGCTTGTGTTGCAGATATGTTAGCTGATGGTCTAGCATTTTGTAAAGTTTGTGCATCAGTAAAATAAGTTAAATCTAATTGTGGTTGTTTTGGTTCCCACTCTGAAGTATGTACAAACATTCCAGTCCATTCAAATACCATTTCTTGATAAGGAAATCTTAATCCTGATCTATCTGAAATTGCATAAGCATATTTTCCTCCAGAAAATTTTGCAGAAGGTGCTCTATGAGGTCTAGTACTTGCTGGTACTCTAGCCATTATGAATAAAAACTCGTCCCTGTTGCTGGTAAAATTCTAGTTGAAGGAGTATCATCGCCAGCAACTAATCGTTGATATGCTTCTTCATAATCTATTTTTAAAGTTTGTTGTGTAGCTGGAGTAACACCAGTTCTTTTTTTAGAAAGATAATAAGCAAGTCCTGCGCACATACACTCGAAAGCTCTAAATGGTACATCTATATTTTGTTCTACTCCACTAACAGTAGAAGCTGTAATATCTTCTATTTTTCTCATTCGATAATAAGTAATAGTATAATTAGTATCAGGAGCTGGATAAATTTTTAAAATAGGTGTACTTAATCTTTGTAAATAATATTGTGTAGGTCTAGCTTGTGTAGTTTTATTTGAAATTGCTGCATAATCATTTAATCCTAATGCAGTCATTGCATATTCAGTTCCATCACTAATTTGAATATTTGCATTAATTACATCTACTGTATCACTTGGTAAATTATATTCAGTAGTTCCAGTTGTAATAGCTAAAGTTTTATATTCTACTGTCCATTGATTATAACCACGATTAGCCCAATCACTGAACATAATATTCATACTACGTCTAGCTGATCTTACATCATAACCTAAAATAGGATCACCACCTATTCTATCGTAAGCTTCTTGTATTACATCATTTACAGTTAAAGTAAATGTGGAAGTTCCTGATAAAGCCATAATCCTCCATTATGCAAAAAATGCTGTTACACCGTTAGTAGTAGATACATTAGCACCTGCAATTGTAGATGAAACTTGTAAACTTGTTTTAAATTTTATACCTTCTGCTGGTAAATTAATTTGAACTGTTGAAGCACCTGCGGCGGCGTTACCTGTTTCAATATCAAACACATCTGTTCCACCATCTTTCCATGTAAGAGTACCAGCAACATCAGTAGGTTCAATTATAAAACCTTTTAATCTCATTGGTCCTCCAAATAAAGTAACGGTAGTTGGAGTATTCGAAGCTACATTAGATAATGCTGCTTTGTTTTTACTTACAACATTTAGATCCGATCCTGCCATTTTTTTCTCCTATATTAAATTATATTTTTTTAAGTCTTGATAAAGTAAAGCAATTCTGTCGTCTTGTCTATTAGAAGGTTTTAAATATTCTTGATAATTAGCTTTAGCTTGTATTGAACCTAAATCTAATGGTTTAACATTAATATTACTAGAACTATCTCCTGTTAATTCTTTACTTGAAGGTAGTGTTGTATTACCACTTCCACTAAACGTATCGATAACTTTTTCTATATTTTTTAATTTTTTTTCTAAATCTTCTTCTGTATCTTCTTTTTTTTCTTTTTCTTCTGTTTTAGTTTTTATTATTTCTGTTGTATCTTTTTCAGTAGTTTGATCGTCCACTTCTGTATCAAAACGATTATCTTCTTCTTTATCTTTATCTTTTTTACCAAATGTAGATAAAGCTTCACCAGCAGTTCTTAAAAAATCTAAATTAAATTCCATAATTTTTTGAGGGCCCGAAGGCCCCCTAGTTTATTATTATAAATCTGCTGCGTCTTGAACGCTATTGTTTTGTAAATACAAAACAGTAACTGTTGCTGCACCAGTTGTACCGTCACCACTAGCACCAGTAAAGTCAGCTAAAACTTGTAAGTCAGTTGTACCTACATTAGTTGCTTCTGTATCTAAAGTACCATGAGTAGTTGCTAGAGATTTAACACTAGCTCCATTTATGAATGCATCTGCATCAGCTTCAGTTCCTACTGAAACAGTAGCTGCACCAGAATCATTATTTACAGTTGTTACATTAAGTATAACATCAACTATTTGTGAGTTTGCTGGAACTACTGCACATACTTGATTAAGATGTGAAGCTCCAATGATATCAACTTTTACTGATTGGCCCATAGTAACGAAACCAGTGTTTTTAATACTTTCGCCTAATTTTGTGCCAGTTGTTTGACTAACCGTTCCCGCTTTAATCGGTCCGGAAAATGTTGTTGTTCCCATATGTCTATCTCCTTATAATAGTCTGCTTTCGCAGTCGTTTGGGTTATTAAAAATACTAGGCGTATTGCTACGCCTAGTATTAATTAGTTATTATGCTACGCCTTCAGATCCGTATACACCTCTCCAGTCTGTAAAACCGAAGCTGTATCTTTCTCTGCATTTGTATCTTAAATTACCAGATTCAAAATCGCCTTCAACAGCTTTTTTGATTGGTGATCTAACGAAGTGCTTCATTCCATCTGGACAATCAGTTAATATGAAGTATTGATCAGGATTAGTAAATCTTTGATTGACTACTACTCCTTCAGGGATCATACCCATATTTCTCATTGCATTGATATCATTATCAGCAGTACCAGGTCTTAAATTAGACTTGATAATTCTTTCTGCGATAAAGATCAATCCAGGAGGAACCGCAAGTTTTCTTCCAGATAATGCAATTGGTATACTTCTGTCATCTACAGCTTGCGAGATTTGAACTAAAAGTGTCTCTAAAGACGTTTCAGATAAATCCGCAGGTGTTGCTAGAATGTTAGAAGCAGTACCGCCACCACCTAGTGGGTGTGAGCCATTCATTAAAGCTTGGCCATCACCACCTACTGATGTAGTAGTTGCATTATTAAAGATGTTTGCACCTTTGATCTCTTTAGTATGTTGCATTGATCTTGCAAGTGCTCTTGCGTATTTAGCGCCTAGAGAACCATACAATCCATCTTCTTCAGCTTCTTCTGTAATCGCAAAAGCTAAAGCGACAGTTTCATGTACATATCTTGAGACAAAGCCTTCTCTGCCAGAATCATAACTGATCATGGCACCTTCAGCTTTAGTTGGTGCAGCACCGAATCCGATCATTTGTACATCTTCTTCGAATGCTTTCATTGATTGCTCTGTAGAATATAATGATCTCCATTGTTCAGGATATCTATCATATTCCATACCAAACACGGTGTTTAAACCTAGATTGAGCTGTTTGGTAAAAAGTGCTCTATTTAAAGCCATTTTTTAACTCCTATTGTTAAGGTTATACACCAGCGTTCTGAGTACCATATAGAGATAGATTAATTACTACTTCTACATCAGCGTCAGCGCCTACTGCATTGTTTGGAATATCAATTAATCTCAAGATTCTTAAAACTTTTGCAGTTGTTGCAAGAGTTGCATAATCTAATTCATCAGTTGAATGTCCATATGTTGAATTATACGTTCCAATTGTTACATTTGCTAAAGCTCCTACTGCGGAGTTAGCGAAAGTTCCATTTACTTGGACTGCGTAAGTGATATTTGGATCATCGTACACATAAGCTTTAATAGGCTCATTAGCCTTTGCTGTAGTGCCTGTGTTCCAAACTTTTCTGAATTTAACATCACCAGTGTCATTGTCGATGTATTCAACACCATAAAAAACACCGAGAGCTGTTCCGCCCGCTGTGCCTCTTATGACTGTTCCATCGGCTGCCAAAGTAACGAGGTCTCCACTTGCAAGATTAGCTGCGTAGCTATTTGCAATTGCATACTCGCTGGCTCTAATAACACCGCCTGTTAAATGTCTTAATGGTACGAAACCATTTGGTGCATTTACATTTGCCATTTTTATTTACCTTTGTTAGTTGTTAACTGCCTTCCGAACTAACTGTAGTTTTAAAAGTCCTTTGGATAGGTTGGCCTGGTGATTCGACTTTGTTCATGTCGTTTTCGACTGATCTCATCAAGTTCTCTGTCATTTGCGCATAGTAGTCATTTCTTTGATCTAACATTTCTTGCGGCATTTCACAAAGTACCATTCCTTCTATTCCAATATGCCCAGCAAATTTGCCATGTTCTATCGTTGGAAAATGTTGGCCGTCTTTGATAGTTTTAACATCTCTAGGTGCCCAACCTTCTCTCAACCGTTTAGCTACATTCGTAGGTGTCTCCTGTCCCAATACCATTGTTGCTACCCAACGTTGAGCATAACCAGGTCTTGGTTCAGGCGCTTCTAATAAGTTACTCGGTCGCCATTTTGAAGCTAGTTTAGATTTCTCTACTCTAGTTTCGTTATTTATTTTATTATCTTTATTCATAATGTCAGGCTCCTTTCTATTGTCCTGTATCGCTAAAGCTTTTTACTTCTTTAGCAAATCGTTTTAGTGCTGCTTCATCTGTAATATCTATACCAAAGTTTTTAGCAGTGGCAAGATCATCACTAGTGAGCTTAACTCTATTACTAGGTGTTCCTTTTTTACGAGAAACTCCAGCAACTGGAGATTGCACTCTATTGTTTTTTTGTACTACATTTTGTTCTGTTTTGGAAGTGTTTTCTTCTGATTTATTAAAATAAGAAAGACCACTTGATTTTAATCTTTTGGTCATCTCATCATAATATCCCGGGTCATGCACATCCCAACCTTCTTCTGTTAATTCAGCATCAATTCCATAAGCCATAGCTGTTTCTTTTCTATAACCAGGTTTATTAAACCATGCAGAATTTTCTTTAACCCATTCTGTTGCTAAAGGCGGAGCTTTTTTTTCAGTTTTTTCTTTAGGATTAGGTACTTGTGCAGCATAATCTTCAGTTTTAGTCATTTGACTACGAATTTCTGCCATATTTTCATACAGTTTAACTTGTTTATCTGTATTACCTTCTTCTATTGCTGATTTTAATTCATTAGAAACATTAGAAAGTTGATTACTTAACGATTTATTAGCAATATCGTATGTCTTTTTTTCCATTTTAGACATTCTTTCTTCCATTTCTACTAATTTTTGTTCAGCTTCTGCTCTTTTAGCTACTTCTTTCTGGATTCTTTTACGAACTTTAAGAGAATAAGGCATATCCTCTGAATATTCAGGAACTTCCTTTGGTTTTTTTTCTTCTAATTTAATTTCTCTTTCGTTTTCGTAAGTTTTATCTATTTCTTTCTCTTTAGAAGGTTCTTCTTGAACTAAATCATCTAAAGGATTAGGAGTTACACTTACTTCCTTTTCCTTTTCTGCTTCTTCAAGCACAACTTCTAATTCTTCATTCTTGTTTTCTTTTTCTTCGATCATAGTTTCTCCTATGTTGGCATTAACTTTTGTTAATGTATATTATAGTTGTTGAGTTACAATATCTGGACTTTCCAGAGTTGCAATAATCTCATCATCATTTAATAACACCATTTTTACATTTTGTACAGAAACTCTTGCTCCTGCATATCTACCAAAAATAACCCAATCTCCTACTTTACACCAAGGTTTTTTTCTATCACTATAACATTCATCACCCATAGCTATTATTTGACCTACACTATTTAAGTATGTTTGATTATCTTTGTTAGAATCCGTTAAAATTATTCCACCTTTAGTTTTTTCTACTACTCCTTGAGGTCTTAATAAAATTCTGTAACCGACAGGTTGTGGAACTTTATCTGGTGTTGGTACATCATTATCTGTAGCCCAAGCTTCATTACTATTCATCGTCAATATCTCCTTGTTTATATTTTTCAATTGTTTCATTTATTATTTCAAAAGCTTTATCTAAACCTTGACCATATCCATAGATACGTTTGAATTCAGATATATTTTCTACACCTTTATTTAATAAATTTTGTGATAAGTCTTGTTTATGATCTTTTATTTTTTTTTTAATTGCCTGTATTAGACGTTCCATCAGTTCCTTTCTTAAAAAAATCTAATGTATCATTAAAATTTTTTCGTAAACCATTAGAAGCAATTGCAAATAAATGTGGTTTTACTGTTTTTATAGAAATTTTTTTATTTTCTAAAAATTTTTTAGCTTGTCTTATTTGATCTGGTTTAACTGCCATTGATATTTTTTGCTATTTTATTTTTATTAANACCTTTTTTAATAACNTANGATTGTGTTCCATTNGCACCAGTATTAACTTCTTTTTTTAAATTTTTAGATAATTCTTTTTGTTTATTTTCTTTATTTATANTAGCTATATGATCTAAAACTTTTTTAGTNATTCCTTTTGTGGCCATATACTTAATCTCTTTTNTTNTCTTNTCTTGCAACTTTACTTGCAACNTCTACNATNTTCGCTTTNGATTCAGCATCTTTTCTNGCNTTTTGTTTTTCNCTTTCTTTAACACCTTGCATAAATCTAGCTTTTCTNATATTTAATTCTTCNNNTTTTAATTGNANNTTGAGCTTGNTNTTNTTGNNNTTCNNNTTGTTGTTTTTGTTCTTCNGGAGAAGGTGGCATACTTCCCATTAANTNTTGNGCTGCTTGTGCTGCAGTTGCTGCTATTCTATTTTCTTCTTCTATACTNATNTCTTGTGANGGTTCATNATCAANTTCTCTATTAAAATCACCTGAAGAAATAGGATTACCAGGAGGTACTTGAGCTTGCATTTGTTGTTGATATAAAAATGCCATNTGTTGACCTATATGAGCTAACATTGCNGGATATAATCTTTCTTTAGCTTCAGGNTTTCCACCAAATCTAGGATCATTAATAAATTGTGAATGTACTTGTATATGAGCTTGATGATCTTGATCTTCAAATACTTGAATTGGTTTACCATTAAGTAAAGCCATATTNTCTGACACTGGATCACGTCTAGGTGTATCTTCATCTTCTATCATTAANTCTAGATAATCAGGAATATTAAGAGCTTGTAAAAATCTTCTTGTTGCTTCTTTCACATCTATTATATCTGGTGAAGCTTGTGCTAATTGCATACCAGTTTGNGCTAAAGCAATTCTTTGTGCTTGTGAAAAAATATTAGGATCAGAAACTGGAACTACACTAATAGAAGCTGTAAAATCTTTTCTTCTAATTTTTTTATTTTCACCAATAACTTCAAAAGAATATTCATCATCTAAATATTCTCCATTTAATTCATAAATTAATTTAAATTCTCTACCTTGAGCTTGATGAATTCTTTTGTGTATTGCAGAATATACTTTAGAGCCTTGTTCTATTAAAGCAATAGTAGTACCAACTGGACCTGACCCTGCAGAATCACCAATCATAGCATCTGCTATTGATGCAAAACGTCTCCCGGACTCAGTTAAAACACCTAATAGTTGTAAGAGAGTAGGCGATGGTTCTTTGAAAGGGAGAGGGATAAAACTCTTTCGNAGATCATCACCATAAGCTTCAACTTCAACCCATTCACCAGGAGAAACAGTAATGTCTCCACCTTCTATTCTNGCTCCTTTAGCTCTAAATCCTCCATTGAGGTTAGCAAAGGCAGCTGAATCTAGTAGTGCTCTTAAAGCACCAGTGCTGGCATGTTGAAGTCCGCCGATCATTTGAATAAGGCCGAAGCCATAAAAGCCCAAGCCCGGAAGATATTTATAGTGTATAAAATAAGTTCTTTTTCTTCTTAATGAATCTTCTTCTTTCCAATTACGTCTTATAGATAAAACTCTTTGTGAATCTAAATCTATTGTAACAATATAAGGTAAAGCTAATTCGTTTTTATCTTCGCCTAAATCTAAATTAGTATGTACTTCTAATACAGTATGTATTTTATCTGCCATACTAGGTGTCATACCTTCTAATCTTTGTAAAGTTTGGTCAACCATATCTCCATCATTAGAACCTGGAGTTGTTTCTGCTTTACTTAATGGAATATCTTTGTAATAACCAGATACTTGATGTTTTCTAATATCGTTTCTAGTTAATTTCATTACTTGAGTATATCTTTCCGCTGTTTCTAAATCCGTATTCTCCATTGATATTACAAATTCTTCTGCTGGTACAAATTTGGAACAAATTCTATCTAAAGTATTATCAAAATAAACTTTTTTAAAAGCACTACCNGCAAGTGCTAAATAAAATAACATTTGATCTAATTCATTAAAGTAATCTGGTATCTCTTGTGTAATTTGAAAGTTCATAAAGTCTTGAACTCTTTGAGATTGATCTAATTTTTTATCTGTAACTTTTCCTATNACTTGTGTTTTAACTGGNCCACCAGCAGGAAAAATTTCAGCAATAGCTCTAGCTTGAAACTGTGTTGCTGCTTCTGCAAGNAATGGATGATGAACACCTGAAGCTCCCGGGAAAGGGTCTTGTCTATCTTCNACAACTACACCTAACATTCTTAAACCTTTTGAATATTGGTCTTCCCAATTTTTTCGAGAGCTTTTATCATCTTCATAAGCCCGGACTAATTCTTTTCCTATGAGATTAATTTCTTGTTCAGGTAGTTCTTCAGCTAAATTAGAATAATGATTACTTTCAAAAACTTCTTCTGCTTTTTCAGTTTGGTCTTGATCAATATCTACATTTACTTTTTGACCATCTTCGTTTGTAAATTGTAGTTTTTTTTTATCTAATTCAACTTCCATTATTTTTTCTTCTTCTTTTTTGCTATTTTACTTCCATANTTTTTAGACCAGCTTTTTGCTATCTTTGGATTATTTTTCCAAAGATACCTTCTTTGTTTTTCTGATCTAAAAGGCACTAGCTTTTAGCAGTTTTAGCAGACGCCTTTAATGCTTTAGCAGAAACAGTTCCTTTACCAGGTCTACTGGTGCCAGCTTTTTTCCTTTTGTTCATATTATAATACAAACCTTTTTTNGCNANNCGTCCACTTTTAGTTTTGTGATAACCTTTTTTCATAAGTTTCCCAAATCCTTCTCTGTTAATCACCTACTNTTTTTTCTTTTTAAAACCGTAAGTGCCTTTTGGTTTNCNTGTAGCTTTCGCTACTTTTCTTCGACCAGCCATNGACATTTTTTTACCAGATTGTTTTCCTCTAGTCATNCCTANCTGTTCNTCTTTTCTTGCNTTNTATCCTTGTTTTTTCATANCAGTATACCTCCTGGTTCATACCATACTTTCCTANNNAGAGATATAAAACAAAAATTTNGATTATTCTAGTATTAATTTTTTAATTGATAATGACCCATCAATGTTACTTTCTAGCTCTGCCATAGATTTTATACACTGATATTTAACACTACCACCAGTTTTTAGACCACGTTTTGCAACTCTAGCACCTTTTAAACATTCTCCCATAGATGTTTGAATACGAGCTTCTTTAATTTCTCCATTAATTATCATAAGTAAAGCTACTACTAATTCAGTCATTAATGTGCACTCTTTCCATTTGCTCTTACTTTATCTTTTAAATCTTCTACATCACTTAAAGCTTTTTCTAATTGAGCTTTTAGAAATTCTATATTAACTTTATTTGTCATATTTTGTTCTTGAGTTTTTTCTAACTTTTCTGTTGTTTTATATAAATCCTCTATCAACATGTATTGTTCTTGATCTGTAGGAAGTTGTTCAGATTTTTTTAATAGATCAGCTTGAAACAATTCTCTAGAAGTTTCTAAACTTGTTAGTCTTGCTGTAATTTCTGTGTATGCAAAAACACCAGCTACAACACCAGCAATAATCATTAACATATTTTTAACAGGCATGCTTACAGATGTGTTTTCAGATATTTTCATATAGGTCCCATACAAAAAGCTAGAAATAAAAAACCTAAAATTAAAATACCTGTAAAATAATAGTTCATATTAATACTCATAAATTAGGTTTTTCCTTTTTTTGAATAAATAATATATAACAAAAGTTACTAGGCGTCTAGCACTTCCATCTACGTCTAGCTTGTCTTATTCTAGAATTAGGGTCATTTCTTGTTTTAGCAGAGCTTCTTTTTAATTGACCAGCTGATCTTGCGCAGTATGATTTTCTACGTTTAGCTGCTTTACTTCCAGCTTTAACTTTACCAGTAACTGCTGTCTTTAATTTAGAACCAGGATTAGCTCGTCTATATGCAGCAACACCTTTACGTGTCATTCCTGCTCCTGATTTAGTTTTTCTGTAATTACCACCTTTACCAGTAGTTTTTCTTATAGGATTTTCTCTACGCCTTCTAGGTCTGATTCTGGTTCTGGCCATATGGATTTAATCCTTCTTGTGCATCAAGTAATCCTGTGTATTCTTGATTAGTAATTGGTTGTTGCTGTGTATTTCCTAAATCTTCAATTTCATTTGGTTGAGGAGCATCATAAGTCATATAATCTATTATAGGTTGTTCTTCTTGTTCTTGAAAATTACTTAAAGCATTTCCTGAAAAATTCATAGGTGGCATAGCTTGTGCTGGAATAGGTGATATTTGAGCTGAAACATTTTGATTAAAAAAATTATTAAATTCTAATAAGTCTTGAGAAAGAGTAGTTTCAAAATTTACTGGAGCACTTGGTTTATCGAAATCCCATTGAAACATATTATCTACCTTGTCCTTTATAACGTGTTTGTTTTTGTTGACGTTTCTCGCTTTTATTTTTATTTTTTTTATGTGCTCCGGGTCCTCGTTTTTTTGGCTTATCTCTTGGTATGAAGTGTGTGAACTTCTGCTTGGCCATTAATCTTTATTCTTTTTTTTATCAATATTTATTTTAATAATTTTAGCAGATTTCTTTTTTATTAATGCAGCTGCACCGGGATAATCTTTTGCTTTACCTTTATAAAGTAATCCACCTTTGTAATTACTAGATAAATTAGCATCAGCTACTTGAATATTACCATCATCATCAAAAGTCTTTTCAGCTTTAGTTGCTACGAAATCATCATTTTCTTTTTTTGACATTTTTCTTTTTCCTTTTTTTTCTTAACATAGCAAAATCTATACTTGATAGTTTACCATCTTTATTTTTATCTAGTTTTTTTCTTTTGCCTTTTAACATTCTTTTTAACTTTTCTTTTTTTAGGCGCTGACATTCTAGAGTTTTGTAATCTACCTAAACCGGAGCCTGCGCCAGCAGTCATTTTCATTTAAGCATCTCTTTTTAAATCTTTAATCATTTTTAAATTATTAGCATGATAAGAATTAGTACCTGATTCTTTAGTATCATAAACAGCTTTATCTTCGCCTTTATGAGTTGGTCCTTTATCAAAGATTTTTTTAATTCTTTCCTTAATTAAAGTTTTATGATCTTTTGACATAACTAGCCTCTTTTAATTTTTTTTATAAAAGCCATGTTGTCACCATGAAAATCAGAATTGCCTTTAGTCTTGTCCTGAATAGTATTTGCAGCAGATGGATCCTGTTTAGGTGGATGAGCTTGTGGCCCAAAACCCGCAGCAGCTCCACTTGAATTATACTGAACAGGAGTTCTAGTAGTTTTCTGTGTAGTTGTCATTAATAGATTCCTCCAGTTATATTTATTTTACCAATGAAATTTTCCATTTCATTTTCTTTTCTTGTTTGTTCTTTTACTACTTCATCACCTGGATCTTGCATAGCTTTTTTAATCATTGCAGCTGGTTCGATAGCTCCAGGAAACTTTTCGTAAAATCTTTTATTAGCTGCTTTAACATCTTTAACTGAAAAGTTTTCAGTATTGTGATTACTAATAGCTTGCCTCGTAAATGGATTCTTACTCATTTAAGTCCTCCGTTGTACTTAATTTTCTATTTAGTATACCTTGAAAACACGACTGTGTAAAGGTAGGAAGTAACATTTCGCTTATAGGTGATTTATTATGGCCAGTAGACCATGAAAGACAAGGTACTCCCTTCTCGTCCCATGCTACTAGAGCATATCCTTTTATATCTACTTTATCACTTATCTTGATACATGCATCATGAAAAGCACTAATTACTTCTTCGTCTTGACGTTTTTCTACTTCTTTAGAAGTAGGTGGTTTTTTCTTAATAGGTCTATACCTATCAAGAGTAATAATGTTTGTCTTTTTTAATGTATCTTTCTTGTTCATAATCTTCATCATCCGGGTCATCAGGGTGCGTTACTAAAAAGCCATCACGAATCCGCAATAAAGCTTGAATACAAGTATCGTGTATATCATCATGTTTTCCATATGGAAAAGCACCTGATTCATCTATTACACTTTTAGTCCAATCTTCGTCCATTGTAAAGACTAACCCACCTTCAAACATTGGAGCTACAGAGTGAGTTCTAGAAACTTTATCTCTTTCTGGATTATAAGTAACTACAGGCACTCCTGATCTACGCATATCTTGTATTAAACTTTGGCCTGAAGCTCGTTGTTCTATAAGCACTTGATCAGGTCTCCATTCTTCGTAACTATCTTGTGCACGTTTTCTTAAATCTGGATACTCTAATCTTTCTTTCCATGCGTCTAATAATATTGCTGCAGCGTAAGGTCGATTACTTTCGTCACGAGCATTAAATACTCCCCACGTTGTACACGCAGAGAAGTCAGCAGAAGCTTTTGTAGAAAATGCAGTATCATAGGATTGTACTACATATGATAGTGTAGGGATTTTATCTTCTTCATATATATTCCACCATTCTCTTTTAATAATGGATCCTTCATCATTGCTAGGTTGCTGTTGATAAAGAGCTTGCCATACACGTTGACCTACGGTTTCTTTTATTTTTTCTAAATCCTTTTTCGAATAAGCTTCAGGCCATAACGCATTACCTTTATTATCTATCGCTGGTAAATCTAAAACTTTCCAATCTTCTTTACTCTCTGATAATATGTGTCCTGCTAAATCGTCTTGGTGCCATCGTGTTTGAATTATAATTATTTTACCACCAGGTTGAAGTCTTGTGTAAGCTACAGACTTATACCATTCTACTAAATTTCTTCGTTGTGTCTCTGACTCTGCGTCCTCTCTACCTTTTATAGGATCATCTATAATTAATAAATGCGCACCTCTACCAGTAATTGCTCCACCAGCACCGACAGCAGAATAAGTTCCACCTTGCATTGTATGAAATCGTTTAGCTGAACTTGAATCAGCACGTAGACCTACTTGTGGAAAGACACTATTAAAATCTGAACTAGCTATCTGGTTACGAACTTTACGACCAAAGTCATCAGCAAGTTCTTGAGCATAAGTAGATTGAATTACAAATTCATTTGGATTATTNCCTAGATACCATGCTGGAAAGAACTCGCTACATANCATAGACTTTCCATGTCTTGGNGGCATNAATACTGCTAATCTATTTATCTCTCCTTTTTCTAGAGCTTGTAAATTTTTTGCAATCAATTGTATATGAGCTGGATCCTTGTATCCCGGGTAAATATGTTTTGCATAATCTAATAAACTATCTCTAGATTTAGAAGTCGATAGTATCTTATTTAAATGNTCTATTACTTCTGCAGCTCNTGGATCNTTAGTCTTTTTGAATATCTGTATAGCTGACTTTAATNTTTCCTTGATCTGNGNTTTTTGCATTTTGTTTACCTGCTCCTACAGAACCACTTTTTTGATACTCTANAAATTTTTCTTCTAACTTAANAAANGGTTTAACTTCTTTTCTAGTAATCTTTTTCCAGTGTTCTGAACTTTGTCCTATTTTATCTAGAAACCAAGATAGCTTACTTGCGTCCGCAAATCTAGAGTTAACCATTTTTTGATGATGTAAATCACCTTCTTGATCAGGGTTCCCCTCTTTGTATANTCTTTCTTTAAAGACATCGTCATTATTGTTACCAGTTATATCAGCTCTATCATGTAAAACATCTATATCNACNTCTTGCATTACATCTAACATGTAAGCAATCTCNGAGACCCANGCATCATTTTGTCCATGTAAACTTATATGATCTAGACATCTAAACCAATCATAGGGCATAATAGGAAAGATACTATAAGGATGTCCTGTTTGTTCTCGAACTTTAAGAAGTTTAAANTGGCCATCAAACTTATTGATTTCTAAATCCCAGTTTTTAGTTTTCATTATAGCATCGTCATTAAAGAACATGATCCACAGTCCTTGTGCATATGAAGCTAACGAGTTATTATATAAATGTAANTTTTCGTAACCNTGTCTTTGAAANTTTATTACTGATCTAGCTGGATGTTTAAAATCTTTAAGATAATCTATTGTCTCTGGATCATCGTCATCTACTCCGAAAAGTAGTTGAATTTTTGTAGGATCAGNTGCATTATCTAATAATGATTCTACACATTTTTTTAATAANGGAACTCTCTTCCTTGTAGGAAGTAAAATTGATACTGTCATTCCTCGTTCTAATTTGTTTATGATACTATATAAACAAAANNGTTTTGCCCACCATCACCCCTGCTTCNAGTAAGTCTCCCTACCATTGAAGCAACACCTAATNTTTTTCTTCTATNTCNTAGAAAAATTTATCCGTATCCTCGGTCCGCCAATCCTTATTCTCTACATTCCATTCCGTGGTTTGGACTTTGTAGTCAGGGATTTCGTTTCTCGTAGTGAACGAATTAATGTTCCATAATAGTCTGTTATTAGGTTGAGCAGCAAAATTACCGTTGTCAAGCTCCAATANATGAGCGCACTTATGCTCCTGAGGAATTTCAGAATGATCTGTGTCAAGTAGATTGGAATCAGGGTGACACCAGTCAACGGTAAACAGATACTCACCATGATAAAATTTTTTATCTTTCCCAATATATTTAGCTCGTTGTCCGATTAAAAAAGAAAAATGATTAANGCTATGATGNTAANNAAAGCTATTCCACAGCTGAAGAAAGTCGTTTGACANATCTGGCACTTCTTTCCGTTCCATANCTTTAGAAAAGAAGGCACATATTGGCAAACGCCAAAAGCAAGCGCCATTTTCCAACATGATATTAAAGAGGAGACTACGACCCTGTATACTTGTAAGACCAAAGATAACACAGTCCTCGCTTTCTCCATTATGTTTTCGTAAATCATATAAATACTCCTTGCGTACTTTACAATAAATTGGTGGAAGGCTACTATTTAAAAATGACATTGTAAAGATATAAAATAAAAAAAATTTTTTTTCTACAAAATTTATATACATTTAAGNCATTCATCACTCTTTNTATCTCTTTCTCCCTTAAAGAGCAAGATTTCTTTTNAAACTTTATACGATTTNATTTNATTAAACTTAATACGANTTNNAAAACTAGATNANTNANNANTAAAAAAAGAATAAAAAAAAAGAGAAGCGAGAAATTAATCTCGCTTCTCTAATATTAGTTTTTAATTAAAGACTATTNANTTTANTNTCGAANNATTTAATATTCTCNANNATNTCGTTACTAACTTTATTANTCTTNATAAATTCTTTATTNGAATTTATTAAATCTANATANANATNTTTTTTANNTTTATCTANATANGAATTNANATCTANTAATAGATTNACTTTTTTAAANCNATTATTTTTCGTAGTATCATATTCGATATCTATTTTTCTATAATCGTTATTAAAAGCTAGTTCTATATTAGTCGAGAATTTAGCTTTTTCGTAAATAAAAAAAGATTTAGTCTTATCTCTTTTATTATTAAATAATCTAAATAAAATTTTTTTATCTTTATATTCTCTAAAAGATAAAGCTACTTTATTCTCGATTATTTTAGCTTCGTTTTTATTTTTCATCTTTTTTCTTCTTTCTAACTTTCTTAAACTCTTTTAATTTTTAAAAGATTTAAATTTAAAAAAGTTAATTAAATATAATTTATTTTAAAAGAAATTAAAAGTATTATTTTCTGTTGTTTAGAATTGTTCTAAGTTTACTGTTGTTCTCGTTTTGTTCTTATTATATTCTTATAATACTACCTACACTAGAATAGTATAAAAAGTTAATAAAAATAAAAACGTAATTGGTAATTTAAATAATATAATCATAATTTTACTTTCTTAATTAGTTAATAAAATTAATTAATATATTTTTAATATCATCGTTATACTTTTTTATTTCTATTTTTTAATTTTATCGTAATGCGAGGCTCGAGGAGGATAAAGCTCTTTCCCTCATTTTTTTTATTAATCTTGATCCCTGCTGATCAGCCTTGATCCTAGGATCCGCACTGAGCAACTAGGCACAAGCATCACTGCAACAGGGACGGCGGCGGCGTGTTATTGTATGTTGTGATCTTTTTGAATTTGGTCTAGGTATGTAGACAAGTCATCATCGTTCATAGCATCTAGTGTGGAGTGTTGTACTTCCTTCTTCTCAACAAGGAACCCCAACAATTGCGACTTCAGCCTTATCGCATTGACTGCTGCGGAATACTGCTTCTTGCCACAAGCATCAGCATACACTTTATCAAGTTTCTCTACCTCTTTTGACACAGACTCACTTGTCAAGCGCCTAGCATCAACCCTCAACCTATCTATATATTGGATAATCTTATCCTTCTTTAAGTTGCGGGCAGCTTG
>NHJA01000028.1:0-8335 GCA_002171845.1 Candidatus Pelagibacter sp. TMED203 | reverse complement strand
GTGTCTTGTGGATAGCATCAATTATTTGTGTTGCTTATTTTATTGTTGTATTTAAATACGTATAAAGTTTATGGTAAAAATAGGAATTAACGGATTTGGAAGAATAGGTCGATTAATCTTAAGAGCGTTATTAGAGAACTATAAGGGGAAAATTCAAGTAGTTGGTATCAACGATCTAGGCTCAATAGAGACTAATGCTCACTTAATTAAGTATGACAGTACTCATGGCATACTAAATCAAGATGTAAAAACAACCAAAGACGGTTTTCAAATAGGAGATCAAAATATAAAAGTATTTGCTGAAAGAGATCCATCAAAACTACCTTGGGGAAAAATAGGTGCTGATGTTGTTTTAGAATGTACTGGCTTTTTTTTAGACAAAATTTCAGCAGGAAAACACATTCAAGCAGGTGCTAAGAAAGTAATAATTTCCGCTCCAGCAAAAGAAGTTGATTTCACTTTAGTTCAAGGTGTTAACAGCAAAGAATTAAAGAAAGATCACAATATTATTTCTAATGGATCTTGTACTACAAATTGTTTAGCACCTGTGGCTATGGTTCTAGAAAAAAACTTTGGAATAACTTATGGTTATATGACAACTATTCATAGTTATACAGGAGATCAAAAACTTTTAGACACCCTACATAAAGATTTAAGAAGAGCGAGAGCTACTGAAGGATCAATGATACCTACATCTACTGGAGCTGCAAAAGCTATGAGTTTAGTATTACCAAGTTTAAAGGGCAAATTGGATGGTACTGCAATTAGAGTTCCGACTCCTAATGTTTCTTTAATAGATTTAACATTAGTCACTGAAAAAGAAGTAACTACAGATACTATTAATGATGCTATGAGCAAAGCTGCCAAAGGTGAATTAAAAGGCATTTTAGAAATCAATCAAAAAGCTTTAGTGTCTAAAGACTTTAATCATAATCCACATAGTTCAATTTTTGATTCAACACAAACGCAAGTAGTAAAGGGAAAATTCAGTAGAGTACTTTCTTGGTATGATAACGAATGGGGTTTTTCTAATCGTATGTGCGATACAGCAATTCAAATTGCAAAATTAGTATAAGACATTCAAAAAAGCCTTATTTTATAAGAATTTTAAGATTCACTTTTTAGTTGAGTGCGGGTTACATTATAATTTTATACATGTTAGCTTTTTGCAATTATTAATTAATAATAAATAAATAAATAAGGGGGAAAAATGAGACTATTTAAGTTAATAGTTACTTTGTTCACTTCAATCGCTATCACTAGCGCTGCTTCTGCTGCAGAAGTTAAAATGGCAAAAGCAAACTGGGATACTGGTTATTTCCAAGCTGAAATATACAAACAAGCATTGGAAAAAATGGGACACACAGTAACTGAACCTAAAGCTATCAAACCTTCAGTATTTTACGTAGCAGCAGCTGCGGGAGATTTAGACCTATGGGTTAACGGTTGGTTTGGAACTCACGATGGTTACATCAAAGAAGCCAAAGGAAAAGTTAAAACTGTTGGTTACGTGATGAAAAAAGGTGGATTACAAGGTTATTTAGTTGATAAAAAATCAGCTGATAAGTATGGAATCAAAAGCGTAATGGATATTAAAGCAAACGCTAAAGCATGGGACTCTAATGGCGATGGTAAAGCAGACATGGTTGCTTGCCCTCCAGGTTGGGGTTGTGAAAAGCAAATTACTAAACATTTTGCTGAACTTGGTTTAGGCGACTTTATAAATCCAGTTAAAGCTGACTACTCTGCATCTATGGCTGATGTTGTAGCTAAATACAAAAACGGAAAACCTGTATTATTTTATACATGGACTCCGAATTGGACTGTTGGTGCTTTGAAACTTGGTCAAGACGTTGTTTGGATAGAAGTTCCATACAGTGGTTCTAAAAAAGTTTCGGTTTCTAATGCAACAAAATCTAAAATAAATATGGGTTTTGGCGCTGATGATATTCGACCAGCTGCAAATGCTGATTTCCTTAAAGCAAATAAAGATATTGCGAAAATGCTGAAAAAAGCATCTATTCCTTTAGCTGATATTGCCGCTCAAAACATGAAAATGAATGCGGGCGAGAAAAGTGAAAGAGCAATTAAAAAACATGCTGCTGCTTGGATTAAAGCAAACCAAAGTACTTTCGATAGTTGGTTAAAATAGGTCGCAATTAAATAAGTAGTGAACTTAAAAGTTGCACCATCTGACTACGAAGTTTACATTCCGATAGCAGAATGGATTGAAAGAAATATTAAAGAGTGGCTGTTTACACAACGGCCGCTCTTTAAGAAGTTAGCCAAACCAATCGACGCTACTTTAGACGGACTAGACACTCTTTTTAATTGGATTCCTTTTCCCATTGTTATCTTAATATTTATATTTTTTGCGTGGAAAACCAATGGCGTAAAGTTTGCTTTTTTTGCAGCAATAAGTTTAATCTCCATTGACTTAGTTGATCTTTGGAAAGAAACAATGACAACGCTAGCAATGATTTTTACAGCTGTAATCTTTTGTATGATTATTGGCATACCTTTAGGTATTGCAGCCTCTAGAAGCAGAATATTTGAAACAATCTTAAGACCAATATTAGACATAATGCAAACCATACCAAGCTTTGTTTATTTAATTCCTGTGGTAATGCTTTTTGGGGTGGGTTTAACGCCAGGTGTGGTAGCAACAATAATATTTGCTTTACCCCCTGTAATTAGACTTACCAATCTCGGTATTAGACAAGTAGGAAAAGGGTTTAAAGAGGCAGGTGCCAGTCTTGGTTTATCGAGGTTTAAAATACTTCATAGAATAGAATTACCTCTTGCTTTAAAGACTATTATGGCTGGAGTAAATCAAACACTAATGTTAGCTTTATCAATGGTCGTTATAGCCGCTTTAATTGGCGCAGGAGGTTTAGGGCTTACAGTTTATGTTGCGCTAGGAAGACTAGATATCGGTTCAGCTGTAGTTGGTGGCACTGGAATTGTAATTTTAGCAATTGTATTAGATAGAATTACACAAAAAATAGTTCCCCAAGATAATATTAAATCTAGATAAAGTAATTAGAGACTAAGCAAATTTTAACTTCAGATACTCATCTCTAAGTAACCACCAATTTAAAAGGGTCATTAAGAGCTTAAAAAGAGCATAATCCCTGCGACATTATTGCAACTAATAATCATAATCATTATCATATAAATGAGAACGATTATCATTACTAATANAAAAAAAAGNGAAAATATGAAAAAAATAATAATTGCATTTAGTTTGCTTTTAATAAGTGCAGGAAGCGCTTTAGCAAATGAAGTGAATATTTTTAGTGCTAGACACTATGACTCTGATGTTCAGTTGTATGAAAAATTTACTGCTAAAACAGGAATTAAAGTCAACGTTGTATCAGGTAAATCAGGTGCACTAGAAAAAAGAATAATCGCAGAAGGTGGCACAGCCGATTTATATATAACTGCTGACGCCGGAAGATTGGGAGCATTTAAGGAGAATTTACAAGGTGGACTTACTAGCTCAGCAATTAAATCTGCGGTTCCAAGTAATTTCAGAACATCTAAATGGGTTGGAATAGCAAAAAGAGCGAGAATAGTTTATTTCGCGCCTGAAAGAGTTACTGGNGCAGAGTTAGCGGNTTTAACTTATGAAAGTTTAGCTGATCCTAAATGGCAAGGTAGACTTGTTATAAGAGCATCAAATAACATTTATAATCAATCACTTGTTGCTTCATTAATCAAAAATAATGGAAAAGGTAAAGTTGCAGAGTGGTCAAAAGGAATGGTTAACAATATGGCTAGAGCTCCAAAAGGTAATGATAGAGCTCAAATTTTAGCTGTAGCAGCTGGCGAAGCTGACTTAGCAGTAGCTAATACTTATTATTTAGCTCTAATGCTATCTGGAAAAAAAGGACCAGAACAACAAGCAGCGGCCAAAAAAGTGAAACCATTTTTCCCTAACCAAGATGGAAGAGGAACACATATGAATATTAGTGGTGCAGGTTTAGTTAAAGGCGCTCCTAATAAAGCTAATGCGATCAAATTAGTAGAATTTTTATTAAGTGAGGAAGCACAAAATCACATAGTAAATAATACTTTTGAGTATCCAATGATTGCTGGTGTCTCTCCACATCCACTTGTTGTTAATATGGGGTTAGATTTTAAACAGGATCTTAAAACTAAAGTTGTTAATTACGGAAAGAGACAAGCTGATGCTTTAGAAGTAATGACAGCTGCTGGCTGGAAGTAGTACCTTACGTTTGTTAATGATATGAGACGAACAACCAAAAAAAAAGTAAACTTAAATAAGTTGAAAACTGGTTGTTCGCCTTGCATGAGAGAAGCCAAATTAATGGAACAAAAAATCTCAAATAGAAAAATATCTGAATTAAAGATAAACGAGATTAAAGATATGGTTTCATCAATGTTCAAGAAGAATTAAAGATTTGCACAATAAAAAAAATAAATGAATAAGTATAATTTTTGGTTTTTTAGTTCTTTTATAATTGCTTTAATAGTTGCATTACCAATTATTACAGTTTTTTTTAGTTTTTTTTCTGAGACTAGTAATTATTTTACATTACTAAAAAACACATTTCTTTTTGATTATATAAATAATTCTTTATTAATTTTAGTTTCAGTTTTATTTATCACCTTTTCATTAGGAGTTATTTCTGCATATTTTATCTCATTTTATGAGTTTCCTTTATGCAATTTTTTTAGTTGGGCTCTAATTTTAGCTTTTGCTATCCCTGGGTATATATTTGCTTTTTCAATAATAGCTTTTTTTGAAAATTACGGAACAGCTTATTCTATACTGACAAATATTTTTGGAGAAAACAACTACAATCCTTATATACCTAAATTAGATGGTATTTTAGGCTCAATAGTTGCAATTAGTTTTTCCTTATTTCCATATGTATATGTTTTAACTAGATCCTCATTTTTCTTTCAATCAAACAACTATATAGAAGTAGGTCAAAACCTTGGTTTATCTGAAAAAGAAACTTTATTAAAAATCATACTACCTTCTGCAAGACCAGCTATTATTGCTGGTTTAGCNCTTGTGGCAATGGAATGTTTATCTGATTTTGGAACAGTNTCTANTTTTAGCGTACCAACTNTAACTACAGGNATTTACAATTCATGGCTTTCNTTTGACGATCTTAATTTAGCAAACCAAATTTCNTTTGTGATGTTACTATTCATATTTGCTTTATTATCTATAGAAATTTATTCTAGAAAAGAAGCTAGATATCATCAACCTGGTAGAGGATTTAAACCTATTAACAAGATAAAATTAAGCGGAAAAAAATCATTAATTGCTTTCACTTTTTGTTTCTTAGTTTTTTTTATAAGTTTTCTATTTCCNGTATCACAAATGATATATTGGACTTTAAAATTTCCTAAATATATCCAGGATATTAATATTCTTNAAATCAATTTAAATACTTTATACCTAGTAGGTCTTTCTAGTTTAATTTTAATATCAATTTCTTTATTTATTAACTATGGNAACAGGGTTTCNAAAAGNAAAATNTTAAATTATTTAACTAATTTCTCAATTTCTGGATATGCTATTCCAGGNATAATTTTGGCTGTAGCCTTTATAACTTTNTTTTCTAATATTAGTGATTTAATTAATGAAANTACAAATTTTGGAANCACAAAAAAAATATTTATTGGTTCTATANTTGGTTTANTTCTTGCTTACTTTATTAGATTTTTTTCTTTGTCTTTTAATGGAATAAAATCAAGTTATGAAAAAATTAATAATNCAATCGANGAAAGTGCTTANCTNCTTGGNTANTCAAAAATAAAAACATTTTCAAGAATNCACATTCCTTATCTTAAAAATAATATTATTTTAATAATTGTNCTTATNTCTTTAGAAATTATTAAAGAANTACCTATAACNATGATACTNAGACCTTTTAATTTTGAGACTTTTGCCACCCAGGCTTATGTTTATGCATCTCAAGATTTAATAGAGGCTGCTGCTTTACCATCGTTATTTTTGATTGGCTGGGCTTCAATTCTAATTTTATTTTCTTCAAAATATATACTTTCTCAAAAAAACTAATATAATTATAAGATGTCAAAACCGTTTTTTGAAATTAAAAAAGGTAACTTTGTTGCCAGTGAAATGAACAAAGTGAATGATGTTGATCTCACAATAGAAAATCAGGGGGAAATAGTTTCATTGCTAGGTCCTTCAGGTGTTGGAAAAACTACTATTTTAAGAACTATTGCTGGACTTCAAAAACTCAGCTCTGGTGAAATCTTTCTTAAAAATAAATTAATCTCTTCAAATAAAATTCATACTGAACCTGAAAAAAGAAATATAGCTTTATCATTTCAAGACAATTCTTTATTTCCGAATTATAAAGTAATTGATAATATTAATTTTGGAAGAAAAAGATCTAATGGAAATGGTTTTAATTATAAAGCTGACGATATAATCAAACTACTTCATATTGAGGCAATTTTAGAAAAATTTCCTCATCAAATTAGTGCTGGTGAAGCTCAAAGAGTTTCTTTAGCTAGGTCATTAATGTCAAAACCTGATTTATTGTTATTAGATGAGCCTTTTTCAAATATAGACCAAAGTTTAAAAGAAGAGATCCAAGTCTCTGTTAAAAAACTATTAAAAAAAATAAATTTAACAACCATCATTGTAACTCATGATTCTTATGAAGCTTTCTCAATAGCTGATAAGTGCGGAATTATTTTAAACCAGGAATTAAAACAGTATGATGTTCCTTACAACGTTCATCACGAACCAAATTCAATAGAAATAGCTAATTTTTTAAACAAAGGAGTGTTTATTGATGTAAAAGTTTTAGATAGTGAATGTGCAGTTCATAAATTAAATCATGAGGTGTTGGGTGAAATTAGAGGAAAATTATCAAACAATTTTCCTTCAGGCTCAAATGTAAAATTACTTTTACAACCCGAAGATTTAATTCATGATGACCAAAGTAAATTAAAATTAGAAGTTGTAGACAGGAAATTTAGAGGAACTAATTTTATCTATACTTTAAAAACAAAAAATGGTGAACATTTACCAGTTTTTGTTCATTCACATCATATTCATCAACATGAAAAATCTGAAAAATTTGGAATTAAAACACCGATTTATATTGACCATTTGGTTTGTTTTTAATTATATACGCTTAATAAACTTTATTGCGCCCTTAGCTCAGTTGGATAGAGCATCGGTTTTCTAAACCGAGGGTCGTAGGTTCGAATCCTTCAGGGCGCGCCACGACAAGTTGCTTATTTCAATATATTGTTTCTTTATAATAAAAATACTAAATATAGTATCTTAATTTGTTGCTTAATAACGAAGTGCCTAGTTGATATAAAATTCTTAATGCCTCATAATAAATCTTCTTTGGAATAATATTTCAAAGTTATTGTTAACAATAAATAAAAGGATCATTAATATGATTAAATCATTAAAGAGTTTAGTTTTGGTGATTAGCGCTTCTCTTCTTTTGTTCGCTTGTGGACAACAAGGTGGTGGTGCAGGATCAAAAAAATCTAAAACTTTAGACAATACAAAAAAAGCCGGTTTTGTTAAATGTGGAGTTTCACAAGGACTTCCAGGATTTTCAAATGCTGATGCATCTGGAAATTGGACTGGTATAGACGTCGATGTATGTAGAGCGGTAGCTGCTGCAACATTAGGCGATGCTGACAAAGTTAAATACTTTCCATTAAGTGCAAAAGAAAGATTTACTGCATTAACTTCAGGAGAAATTGATGTACTTTCTAGAAACACTACTTGGACATTATCAAGAGATGCTGACATTGGACTTACTTTTGTTGGAGTAAACTTTTATGATGGACAAGGTTTCATGGTTAGAAAAGACTCTGGTATAACTTCTACAAGTCAATTCAAAAGTGGTATCTCTGCTTGTACAAACATTGGTACAACAACTGAGCTTAATATGAGAGACTTCTTTAATTCAAAAGGAATTTCTTATGAGCCTGTAGCTTTCGAAAAAGCTGACGAAGTAGTTGCCGCTTATGATGCTGGTAGATGTGATACTTACACTACTGACAAATCTGGTTTAGCTGCGCAAAGAACTAAATTGAAAGATCCAAACGCACATAGAGTATTACCTGAAACGATATCAAAAGAGCCTCTAGGCCCTGTTGTTCGTCAAGGTGATGCAGTTTGGGAAGATATAGTTCGTTGGTCACTAAATACTATGATCGAAGCTGAAGAATATGGAATCACTTCTTCAAACGCGGATTCAATGAAAGAATCAGAAAATCCAGCTGTTAAAAGATTAGTTGGAGTTGAAGGAGAACTTGGAGCTGCTTTTGGTTTAGATAATGAGTG
>NHJA01000027.1:0-12453 GCA_002171845.1 Candidatus Pelagibacter sp. TMED203 | reverse complement strand
AAGCCTTGAGATGCTGAACTTTGATCGTTTGCTAAAGGTACTGTAAATTTTGATAAAGTAGATATTGCCATTTGTTTCTCCTATTTATTCAAAATTAGTTCCCTAATTTTGCAATTTCTCCTGTGTTTTTAATTCTTAACGGTATGTAAATAAATTCAACTGATTTTACTGGCTCAATTGCTATATCAACATACAATTCATTTCTGTCTATTCTAGTAGGTGTGTTGTTTGTGTCATCACATACTACCAAGAAGTCAAACAATGCTCTTTGTCCAACAAGTTCTAACAAGAATGATTCAACTGCTTGTTTTATCTCGTTTCTTGTAAGTTCATCATTTGGCTCAAAAATAAATGGTTTTGCGATAGAATCTAATTGGTTTCTTAAGAACACTGTTAATCTTGAAACGTTAATTCTGTCAAGAGCTGAAGTAGAACTTGAGGCAACTTTTGTTAAGTTTCCAAAGTTTACAATACCTGCTCCTGCAAAGAAAGTTATCGGATTAACTTTTGCTGTGTGTAAAGTATCTCTCACTGATTCTGTTAATGATACTGATTCAAATTCACCAGTTGAAGCTTCAATGTATCCTACGCCTGTTGCGTTGTCTACAACACCTCTTCTTGTACCTGCTGGTGCAAACCATGGGAATCCAATGTTGTCATTGTTTGCCAATGTTCTTAGTATCATGTGTGCAGGTGGAACAATAATTGTGTTTCCTGCGTTATCTGTGCTTTGTCCTGACGGATAAAATACGCCTAAGTATTCACTTGCTGTTACTAGTCCTGTTTCGCCATCACTTGTTGCTCCGGCTGTGTTGTTCGACCAGTTGCTCACTGCTGTTGATGTACCTGCCAGTCTAAATGGTGTGTCGCCTACTACAAACGCTGTTTCATTTCTGTCTGTGTTTAAGCCAACCATGTTAGATATCACTTCAGGGTAACCTGGACAAGCAATAACATTAAATCCTCTTTGATCTTCTCTAATTGCTTGGTTAGTGTCTATCTCTGATTTTAGTTGGTTAACAATTACTTGTCTCTGTGCTTTTCTTCCGAAAGTTCCTGAGCCATCAGCGTTGTTAGTTGATTTTGTTACCCATCTGTCTGGGTAGTAGTTTGAAACAGACTCGTTACTTTGTCTAACGTTACCTAAGCCAGTTGATCCTGAACCTGGGTAAGTTGTTGTAGTAACGTGATCGTTTTTGTATTCTTTAACATTGTATCCTGATCTTCTAGTATTCCATAACAATATTGATTTTGGATATAAAGCTGGATCTGGAGCATCTGGATCTAAGAAGTCATCACTTAAAAGATCTTTAATTGAAGAGGCTGTACCAGCGCCTGTGGCATTTCCTGGTTTAGCTTCTGCTGTTGTATGATATCTTGCATCTGCAAACACAATACCGTCTTCTGTAGTTTGGTCTGCTTTGTCAACTAGTTCAAATTTAGCACCTGTTGTTGTTACAGTGGTGCCATTTGAAGTATTTGTTGAACTTATTGTTGCAGATGTGTTGTATCTGTAAAGTGCTGGATAATTTTCTAAGTCTGAAGTATCAATCCATAAGTCGTTGTTAGCCAAAGCTGTACCATCTGACTGTGTAGTTGGTTCAGTTGCACTAAATTGTGGACCATTTGGATCTGTACTTGCATATACTTCTAAGTATCCTTTGAAAGTTGTTCCGTTGTGTGCCATGATGTCAGCATCTAAATTAGTATTGTACCATAATGTGCCATCTGCTGGCTCATCAGTTGGTGCATTTAATGATGCTGTGTATGATAATCTTTTAAAGTTTGAAAAGACAATCGTTGCAGGTAAAGAAGTTGAATCTTCTGTTGCACCTGCTGGCACATCGTATAAGTTGTCAAGTAGTGTTGAACTGTTTGCTGTGTAAGTTCCATATGAATGAGCAGTTGCGGCACTAAAGCCTGCAGTTGCTAATGGAGTATTTGTTACATCATAAGCTCTTATCTCACCACCTAATTTGTGTTTAATTTGAATTGCGCCTTTGAACTCTCCAGTTGCTACAACTGAAGCTTCAACGTTTGTAAAACCAGCACTTGATATTGCCGCTACAAAGTCTTCTGCATCAGCTATTGTTGATCCGTCTAAATTTGATACTGTTACTGTTTTACTTGAAAGAGCCGCTTGTCCTTTGATTGACTCTGCCATTACAAATGATCCTTGTAATGCTACTGGATCTGTTGTTTTAGAAGTAACAACTGTTTCACCACCTTCGTATCTAAATGTTTGGAAGTCTCCAACTGGTAGTGTTGTGTCTGTGTCATTTACAGCTGTCTGTTCTGTAACATTAAATTGTGAGTAAAGTGTTCCAGCAGTTATTGCCGTTCCACCGTTGCTTGGATCTAAGTTAAAGATAGCTGTGTGACTGTTAATATAAAGTGGATTAGCCACTGTACTGAAAGTTGCTGTGCTTGAAGCATACAGTTTAGTAATTAAATTTGCACCTGAGTTAGGTGAAGTTGTTTTAAACCAAACTGAACCACTTGGTCTGTTGTCTTCTGAAGTTTTCCAAGTTGGTCTGCTTGAGTGAGCCGCTTGTAAAAACTGTGCACCGTTGTATGTTCCTGCTGTGATTCCAACTGTTGCTAGGATTGTACCTGTACCAGTTGAAATGTTTATTGAATTAGCACCACCTACTGAATCTCCGTAGTTTGTACCATTGTGATAAATTTCTAATTTTCCTGACACTGCATCAACTGCCGCTGTTACACCTGGAATCTTCGCATTATTAATTGAAGTAACCAAGTTAGCAAAAGTTGTTCCTGATAAAGTTACTGTAACTCCATTTATAACAATAGTGTGTTCATTTGTTAAAGTGCCTGATGTTGCAGTTCCTTCAATTGTTGGATGACTAATGTGCCAATCAGTTGATCCTACTTGTACCCAACTGTTTGTATCGTTTTTGAAATAGATTGGATTTGTTACAGTAGTTGTGTTAATAGCGTACTGTCCTTTTGATCCATATTCTGGTCTTGGTGCACCTGTTGTTGAATTTCCAACTAGGTCAGTAGCTGAAGTGATTAATTTTGGTGTAATTGCCGTAAACGATTGATTTGTGCTTGACCATTCAAATAGTCCATAACTTGAACTTGTTAAGTCAAACCAATATGTTCCATTTACTGGATTTGCCGTTGGTGCTGAAGAAGAACCTATTAGGTCTGAAGTGTTTACATTTACTCTTAAAATAAACGCTTTGTTGGCAACTCCAAGGAATGAGTATGCCGCTTGTAAACCGTATTCATTTAATTCGTAGCCATTTAATGATCCACCTGCCGCATCTGTGTAAAATTTTGGATCGCCAAATGTTTCTGTTAATTCTCTTTGTGATGATATTAAAAAAGCCTGATTAGCGTTTGCTGTCTGTGTTCCAGATGCAGTGCCATCATTAGCTCCGTTCTTTTTATCTTGTCCAGATGCTACAATTATAAGTGGAGTTGTACCCGCATCTGATGGTACGTAAAAACTTTCATCTATAACTGAAACGTTTACTCCTGGACTAACTAAATTTGCCATATTTTTAAACTCCTTGCAAGGTTCTAATGCTCTATTTATTGCATATAAGGTAAAACACTGCAAAACTGTGTCATAATTTGGTACCTATATAGGGCACGTAAATACACATAATGAAAAGACCACTATGTAAAACCTGTTTACAAAAGCCAAGATCGTATGGCTATAAGAAGAAGAACAAGATTTATTATCGTAGCCAGTGTGACAGTTGTATCCGTAAAAAAAATAAACAGAAAACTGGATACTCTCCAAAATGGCACACAGCAGGTTATAGGAAAAAAACACGTTGTGAATTGTGTGGATTCAAAGCAAGAGATACAGTACAATTAAATGTATATCATGTTGATGGCCGTATTAATAACACTTCTACATATAATTTAAAAACAATTTGTGCAAACTGCCAAAGGTTAAAAAGTATTCAAGATTTAGGGTGGACTATTGGGGACCTGGAACCAGATGCGTAGTCATATCATAGATTTGTTTGTGTAAAGATTCTATGGTATGTGTATTCTCTAAAATGTAGTCATAATCAGTACCTATCCAATCCCATTCTGATTGATGAGCTCCTGATTCTATCATTGTTTTTTTATTAGGGATTTCAGTTCTTTTTACAAGCACTATTTTGCCACCATTTTTTCTAATTTGATGTATTTCATTTACAAATCTAGTGTCTGATATTACTGTATTTTGTCCTTTATATCTTGCCATGCAAGAATCAACCCATATTGAATCTAACATTTGTCCTCTGCAGACTTCAGTACCAAAATATTGCAAAACCCATCTAGGAGTTACTTCACGACCAAATTTTTCACTCCAAAATTTGTCAGGTTGTTCTCTCCAGTGTCTACTAGAATCAGTTTTGCCTTCTANCATTTCTCTGTTCCAGCCAAAAATACTAGCAGTAGCGTCTTTTAATGATTTTGCAAAACTATCTCTTTGGTAACCATGATGACTAACCAGTCTTTCAGCCACTGTATCTTTGCCTGATCCTATCAAACCTACTAAACCTATAAGCATTTTATAAGTTTAACAGACTTATATTCTTTTTTCAAGTTCTAATTTTGTTTGTCGGATTGTTTTTAGTATTAGATCACGCATACTTGGACTTGTTGCAATTTTACTAATATTTTCTAATGCAATTACCATTTCTTCTAATTCTTTGAAAGATAAATCTGATATTTTTTTGGGTTCTTGAGCCATAATGTTTTGCCTGTACAGTTTTTATTTTATTTAATATGTAAAGATAAAAAATTAACCGATAACAAAACTATGTGGAGTGCCACCTTCTGCAAAATTACCTATTTCAGCATCAAGTCTTTCCATTTCAGCAATACCTTGCTGTTTTAGTTCTCCACCATTTAATGTGGTACCACCTTGTGGACCAGCAATGGTGTTAAATTTACCTCTTGCTTCACCAAGAATAGTTTTTGCTACGCCAAGTGCATAATCTCTTATCCATGGTTTAGAATATACATCTTTNAAAAGTGTAATATCTGGTCTAAAGTTGTCAGTATGCATCAAGACAGTTTCGTCATCTGCTCTTGGTCTTTGAGTTATTGTTAATTGCTTTGTTGCATTATCATAATGAAATTGTATAAAAGATCCAAATAATTTTCCTACTAATTCTTGATATGATGCAAAAGCATAGTACGTGGCAAGTCCACCTGTTGCTCCTGCTCTCAAAAGATACGTGTTTGTATATGCTAAATTAAAAGGTTCAAAAAGCGTCCCACCTTCACCGCCTTCTGTTCTGGATCCCACAGTTCTTCTAAATAGCTTTCTTACATTGATTACTTCGTCGGGTAAAATATACTTGTTTTGGTTCTCTTTTAACGTGATAAATGCATAAGATTCTTCCACAGCATTAGATGAACGTTGTCTGTATCTATTGATCGCTCGTTCTAGTGCAGTTTCGTAGTGTTTTGGGTCTAATTCCACCTCAATCATACCCTCACCTAGATTATTTTTNATATAATCGAAAACTTCTTGTTGCATGGTTTGTAGTTCTGACATACACATATTTACCGTTATCATCATTACAATAAATATGTGTGATATGCCACGAATATCTATTTTTAAGCCNGAAAAAGGNNATGACTACAAATTTTTTGATCGNAACATCAAAGAGATGTTTACGGTTGGAGGNACNGATTTACATTTNCACAAATANCTAGGCCCNCANAGNCAGGGTGACACNAACAAGGACGGACTTGCTTCTCCNACNCAACCTAATTACGCACCAAGNGAAACCAACGAAAGAACAATACAAGATTTACTATTTTTAGAAAATAGAGANNGAAACTATGATGCAGATATCTANACAGTNAGAGGCATTTACAATGTNTCAGATGTTGACTTTAATTTGTCNCANTTTGGTATGTTTTTACAAAATGATACTTTATTTTTAACAGTNCATCTTAACGACTCNGTTGAAAGANTAGGNAGNAAACCTATGTCNGGTGATGTNATTGAATTTCCACANTTAAAAGATGATTATTCTTTAGATGCATCCATACCTATTGCACTAAAAAGATACTATGTTATAGAAGATGTAAACAGAGCGGCTGAAGGATTTTCACAAACTTGGTGGCCTCATCTTTTAAGGCTNAAATTAAANACACTTGTTGACTCTCAAGAATTNAGAGACATNCTNGGTGATGCTGACACAACAGGTTCNTTAGCAAGTTACATGAGTACATTTAACAAAGAAAAAGAAATTAATGACGCTGTTGTNAATCAAGCAGAAGCAGATGCNCCNAAGTCAGGATTTAATTACAAACAATACTATGTTGCNCCTATTGATGAAAGAGGNAACATAAGAACNNANAANNTTAANNNTGANNAANNANNAGCAAGTNGNGANANNACTNTNAANGCNGTNNTNGATACNCCNGCNNCTTCGCATTATGGATTTTATTTAGATGGNGATGGNAANGCACCAAANGGTCATCCAGCTGGNTTTGGTACTTCTTTTCCTACAGGTGGTATTGGTGTTGACAAAGGTGATTATTTTTTAAGAACTGATTTCTTACCTAATAGACTGTTTAGATATGATGGTTTAAGATGGGTTAAAATTGAAGATAATGTAAGAATAACTAAAACCAATACTGATTCAAGAGCTAATTACAAAACAAAATTTATCAATCAGTCAGGTACAACTACAATTAATGGTTTGACTGTTGAACAAAGACAAGCATTGACAGATGCACTAAAACCAAAGGCTGACAATTAATGTTACATTTTTACGAAGGACAGGTTAGAAAATTTNTAACACAATTTATAAGAATTTTAAGTAATTTTTCTGTTGAAACAGGTAAAGACGCTTCAAACAACGTTAAATTAAGGGCAGTGCCAGTTGTTTACGGCGATATGACAAGACAAGTTGCAAATATTATAAGAAATAATTCAGAAAACGTTATGCAGTATGCTCCAAGAATAGCGGCTTATGTTACAGCACTGAATTATGACAGAGAAAGAATGCAAAATCCATATCACATTGANAAGCAACATCTTAAGGAAAGACAGTTTGATGAAGCAACTGGTGAATACACTGATAAATTAGGAGCAGGNTACACTGTTGAAAAAGTTATGCCNTCACCTTTTAGATTAAATGTTGCCGCGGATATTTTTACATCAAATACAGATCAAAAATTACAAATATTAGAACAAATTTTATATCTCTTCAATCCAGANTTTGAAATACAAAAGTCTGACAACTACATTGATTGGACAAGTTTAAGTTATGTTGAACTACAAGATATAACTTTTAGTTCACGTACAATTCCAGTAGGAGCTGATACTGAAATTGATGTTGCAAGTCTAAGATTTTCAATGCCTATATGGTTATCTCCTCCGGTNAAAATTAGTAAATTAGGAGTAATACAAAAAATTATTATGAGCATTTACGATGATGATGGTGGATTTACTAAAAAACTTATTGATGGTGATTTAATAAGCAGAAGCTATATTACACCTAACAATTATAATGTTTTACTAACAGGTAATCAATTACGTCTAATTGGATCTTCTGGCACTAACGTAAAATCAGGAGGCGACGGTTTCTACACTGGAGCTAATGAACCTAATCAATATGATCCTTTTGAAACATTTGGACCACCATTAAATTGGAATATACTTTTAAATCAATACGGAAAAATTACAAACGATACAAGTCAAATAAAATTAGAACAACAAAATGGTAATGAAATTGTAGGTACAATATCAACTTCACCTTTAGACGAAACAATTTTATTATTCAATATTGATACTGATACAATACCTGCTAATTCTTTAACATCTGTAACAAAAATTATTAATCCACTTACATTTAATCCTGGCTCACCNGGAGACGGCACAAGATATCTATTAACAGAAACGCTAGGTGACTCAACAATCAACGCTTGGGGAGATATTGAAGCCAGCCCAAATGATATTATTCAATTTAGCACAAGCACAAACAAATGGTCAGTGGCTTTTGATGCTTCAAATCCTGATTCAACACAACATTATGTGACTAACAGCAACACAGGTATTCAATACAGATTTAATGGTACAAGTTGGGTGAAATCATATGAAGGAATTTATATTGCAGGCAAATGGACAATGGTTTTACCAGGTGGCTCACAGCAATATAATGCGGATGAAGACGTAAATCAATCAGGTTCAGGATCGGACGTTAAACACAATAATAATTAATATTAATGGATAAGAATATAATTTGTTCTGGTGCATTATTCTATGCAACTAGCACTAAAAGATTTTTGTTTTTACAAAGAAATGATCCAAAAACAAAAGGACTTTGGGGATTNGTTGGTGGCAGAGCAAGATGGACAGAATCAGCGTTTGATGGTTTGAAAAGAGAAATAAATGAAGAAGTTGGACAAGCTCCTGCTTTTAAAAAAGTTATTCCTTTAGAACTTTTTACCTCCAACGATCAAAAGTTTCATTTTAATACGTATGTAATAGCAATCGCAAATGAATTTATCCCAAAATTAAACGGTGAGCATTCAGGATATTGTTGGACTAGTTTTGGCTGTTGGCCAAAAAATCTACATGGTGGATTAAAAAATACTTTGAATAACAAAGCAATTAAAGGTAAGTTGCAAACTATACTTGATCTTATAACTTAATTAACCAGCACTAATTTTTACAGTACCGTTATCATTCCAAAGTTGACCAGCATTGCTAGGATCACTAGTTGGCAAGTCAGTTGCCATAACTTTGCCGTTGTTGTTGATCATTAATGTACCGTTGTCGTCTGGTAGATTTATGTTTCTTTTAGTAGTTGACGTACCTGACACAAAAGTCTTTTTACCGTCTTCTGTTTGCCANACAAATGGAACATTACGGTGTGCGTAGATGGCATTGTTGGCAATGGTCAATAAAGGTTTGTGCTGTCCATCTTTCCTGCCGATTATCTGGACCACGGCCTGGTCTTGGCCTTTACGATTGTCTTTGATTGAACCTTTGATCGACGCTACACGTATCTCTTCGCCGGCGTCATTATGGCCTTTGAATTCAAGAAAAGTGTCTGCATTAATTGTGATATTTTTTCCTACTTTAAACATACGTATATATTTATAAAAAAAAGGGCGACAATAAATGCCGCCCTTTATACTACTTAGGAAGTAAAATTACTTATTAGTTGTTAGTTCTCACTGCACAATTTACCAAACCGATAGCGTCATCGTATTTGTTTTCTAATGCTCTTCCAATTACATGGAATGGGCTTATTGTGTCTGAATCTGTAACTGCTCTAGCTGTACCTTTTACAGTTGATGCTACAAGTCTTTGACCTTTGCTAACTGGGCCTGTAACTCTTACAGGTGTTCTACCTGTCATTGCTACGTAAGGATGTGAATCATCATTACCTGCACCGGCGTTCATCGCATATGCTGGTTTTCTTGAAATAACTCCAAAAACATCATCAGATAATTCTGATTCTACTTCTGTTATTTCTTGTGATCCACCTAACATTACAACTGCGCCTTCTGCCATAGGAGCGTCTGCTGAGAAACGCTCGGCAACGTCCGCGTATTGAGCCGAAGTTGAAATGGCGTGTATTACGTTTGCACGTATATCTACCAAATCTCCTGCTTCTGGAGTTGCTGTACCGCCTTGTGGTCTTTTGAAAGCTGTCCAGGCACCGCCTGAGTTTCCAAATATAGTTGTACCGTCATCTTCAAAACCGTTATCCCAGCACCAGTATGGATCTTGTTCAGTTGCTGTTGAACTTTCACCTCTGTTTACTTTGATACCCGATAAAGCCGGAATACCTACATTAGAAGAAACGTTTCTGTTTAACTCAATAATGTTATCTTCAACTGATAAAGTTGTAGTATTCATNATTGTTTCGTTTCCGTCTACTGTTAAGTTTCCGTGTATTCTTGTGTTACCTCTTGTCACAGTCATTTCAGCTATGCCTTCAACAGTTGTTATAACTGATGCCGCCGCCGCTGTAACATTGGTTGAGCCAGATATGATAAATGTTGCTAGATCAATTTGATCGTCTACATATTTCTTATTGGCAAATTGTCCATCTGCTGATGGCGCCGCTGTTGCACCGCCTGTGATGGTGTTGGCTGAAGCTGATATTACTATATCTCCTACTTCTAAGCCGTTGTTAACTCTAAAGTTACGTGTTGTCATGGTTCCATATCTCCCGCATGATTGTTNTTAATTTGTAAAACAGTGTTTTACGATTGTATTTAGCCGGCTAATGCAGAAATACGGTATCCAGTTACAGTTGTGCTACCGCCTGCTGTGGAACTTGCAAAAAGTTCAAAACTGTTTTCAGTTGCAGTGTCAAATCCTGCTGAAAATTCTANTAANGGTGTGCCTTTTGTTGATACTTGNGGACCATCTGCTACTGCCGCCANNCCAGGNGCCGCCGCNGCATAANACTTCACTTATTGCAAATGAACTTTCTGATGCATTNTTACTNACAATATAATANACAGCACCATTGGCNNNGTCNAGATCAAAAGTATCTACNGCTGTTGCNGTNGAACTTACTGTGACTGCCGCAAATGCTTTTTGATTTGCATTNCTTTCTGCTGTCATNNTATCTTTNATTAATATTTTGTGTATNGTTAAATTTAAATTTGTTTCTAAACCTGCCGCTGANACAACAACATTGTCTCCTGATATCGCCGCTGACAGAGTGACTAGCTCATTACTTCCTGTTCTACTTCCACCATAAGCGGTAATGTAAGCATCTGATCCGTCATGTACAACCAAAGCTTCAATGGTGTCAACTTCAGTTTTGCTGTCGTTGTCAATTGAAATAAAATATTTTGCTCCTCTAAATGTAGCGTGTGCAAAAGTGTCAATGCTTTCTGAAGCCGAATCTACATCTGTGTTGCTTGTTGTTATCGTGTTACCTCTTGTTGCGTCTGCTGTGTTGGCAGAAGATAAAGGTATCTTATAAAAACTTGTTATACAGTCTGCTGAACTGCCTGCCGCCCTCACTCTAACCATTGTGTTTGATACATCTGCTGTNANNGTTGGAACANTNNTNCCACCTNCNGATTCAATTCCTCTGTTNGCTCCTAAGAATCCATCTGATCCGTTAGTTGATACAGCAAAACATTGAGTACTTACAACTTCGTTAACTAGATCATTGTGTACCATCATGTACCATGCTGAATCATTAAAAGTTGTGTTGAAACTATCAATAGTTCTTGCAGATGCATTTAAATTTTTATTGTTTCTAACCTTTGCTAGTGTGTCATCTGACACAGTTGTAGCAACAGTGTCAAAACTTAATGTTCCTGATCCGTCTGTAACAAGTGCCTGTCCAGAAGATCCATCTGAACTTGGAAATGTATAGGTATCGTATAATTTAACTTTTCCTGCGCCGGCTGGTTCTATGTTTAGATCAGCATTTGAACCATTTGTGGTTATGTCGTTAGTAATAAGTGCCTGGAAAGTTGCCACTCCTTGGATAGTAATATTACTTGCAGTGCTGTTACTTCCACTGGTACCAAAATCTAGAGTACCCTGTACTCGTGTGTTACCTACTAATTGAATGTTATTTCCTGTAATTGTTAAGTCTGTGCCATCACCTTCAATTTTTTCTCCGTCGTTACCAAAAGTTAATCCTATATCTGCTGGAATGTTGATATCACCATTTGCTCCTACGCTAAATGAAATGTCTGTACCATCTGATTCAATTTTCTCATCACCCGAACCGTCAAGCACTAAACCTGTGTTTACTGCTAACACTACATCAGCGGTTGGTGTTAATTTAATGTTGTTACCGGTGATAGTTAAGTCTGTACCATCACCTTCTATTTTTTCTGCGTCATTGCCAAATGTTAAACCGATGTTTGCCGGTATGTTTACGTCAGCACCTGCTGTTAGGTTAATGTCTCCAGTACCTGAAGCTTCTATTGATAGATCAGCATTGGAACCATTGCTTACTATTTCATTTACAGTTGCGTTGCCTGTGATTGTTGGTGTAGCAATAGTTGGGCTTGTTAAAATTTTGTTTGTTAATGTTTGTGAAGTAGTTAGGTCAACTACTGTACCTGTGTCTATAGAGAATGTAACAGTGTTAGTTGAAGAACTTGTTGTTAAACCAGTACCACCAGCAAAATGTAAAGTTTCAGAATCTAGATCAATAGATAAAGCTGTAGAATCGTCTGTGCTAAAATCCAAGTCAGATGCTGTAACCTGTGCGTCTACATAAGTCTTGATAGCTTTTGCTGAAGCCAATGTGTCATCACTTCCACTGACACTTGATATATCTGTGTCTAAAACACCTGATTTAAGATCAGCTACATCAATGTTTGATATTGAGTTGCCTGTAGCTTCAACGTCAAAAGTTTTGTTAGTAAAAGTTAATGTATCAGAGGCAATATTTGCGTCATGTGTGTCTACGTATGCCTTGATAGATTGTTGAGTTGCTAAAGCTGTTGCACTAT
>NHJA01000026.1:0-15455 GCA_002171845.1 Candidatus Pelagibacter sp. TMED203 | reverse complement strand
TCAGCTCCTAACTCTGCAGGAGTTTTAAGTTTTGCTAAAGCTAATAAATCACAAGCTAAAATTGCTTTACCATTTTTTTTATTAATTTTACTAATATTCTCGCTTGGATCTTTTATATCTCCTAAGGTACCTGGGTATTGCAAAATACCACAAATTATATCTTCAGATAATTTATCTAGCTCGGAATCTTGACCTACTAATACTTTTAATCCCATTGGCTCTGCTCTTGTTTTAACAACATCTATTGTTTGAGGGTGACAATCACTTGATACAAAAACTATTTTACTATCTTTTTTATTTAATCTATGGCTTAAACCCATTGCTTCAGCAGCGGCAGTGCCCTCGTCTAACAATGAAGCATTAGCTATATCCATACCAGTAAAATCAATGATCATTTGTTGAAAATTTAAAAGCATTTCTAATCTACCTTGTGCTACTTCAGCTTGATAAGGAGTGTAAGATGTGTACCAACCAGGATTTTCTAAAATATTTCTAACAATTACGTTTGGTGTATAAGTCCCATAATAACCCATACCAATAAAATTTGAATAAATTTGGTTTTTTTTAGAAATTGCTTTCAGTTTTCTTAAAGCTTCATACTCTGAATTAGGATCGCCAATGCTTAGTGAGTCTTTTAATAAAATTTTTTCTGGTACAGTATTATTTATTAATTCGCTTAAAGATTTGTATCCAAGCTGACTCAACATATTTTGCTCGTCTTTTTTCTTTGGACCTATATGTCTTCTTATAAAATCTTTTTGAGAATTATGTAACATTAACTAGCACTTTCTTTAGCAAATTTTTCATATTCAGTTTTATTCATCAATGAATCCATTTCTGATTTATCTTTTATTTTTAGTTTAAAAAACCATGCAGAACCTTCAGGATCAGAATTAATTTTTGATGGGTCGTCTACAATGGATTGGTTAGTATCAACGACTTCTCCGCTTATAGGTGTATAGACATCGCTTGCCGCTTTAGTAGACTCTACTACTCCTGCAGTTCCATCTTTTTCAACGCTTGATCCTTTCTCAGGAAGTTCTGCAAAAACAATATCTCCTAGCATTTCTGTTGCATGTTTTGTTATGCCTATTGTTGCTACTTCTCCATCAACGGTNATCCATTCATGTTCCTTTGAAAATTTAACTTCTGACATTTGTTTCTCCTTTTACATAGTTTTTTTTATAAAATGGTAAGTCACATACATTTGCTGGTATTTTTTTACCTCTTACCTCTAAATACACTTTGGTATTTGATGAAGAGTAGTTATTAGTAACATACCCCATTGCAATAGGACCTTGCACGCTAGGTCCAAATGTTCCACTTGTAACGTTTCCAATTAATTTATCATTTTGATCAAATATTTTTGTTTTTTCTCTTGCNATCACTTTAGTTTCTGGTTTGATGCCAACTCTAATTTTTTCTACTCCTTCATCAATTTGTTTTTTTATAATATTAGATCCTGGAAAATTAGAATTAATTCTATTTTTAGATATCGCCCATTTTAAATTTGCTTCTATTGGACTGATTTTTTCATTTAAATCATGTCCATATAANCACAAACCCGCCTCTAANCTAAGAGTGTCTCTAGCGCCAAGACCAATTAATTTTGATCCATTTTTCAATAAAATCTCTACAAANCTTTCAACTTTAGAATTATCTATTGAGATTTCAAAGCCATCCTCACCAGTATACCCTGATCTTGTTATATAAATATTTATATCTTTAAAAGTAAAATTATTTCCATGCATAAATTTTAAATTGTTTGATTGTGGAATTATTTTTTCCAAAACATGTTTAGCTTCTGGTCCTTGTAAAGCAACTAAGGATAAATCTTCTCTAATTTTTAAGTCGAATTTTTTATCAAGTTTTTTTTTTATAATTTTAAAATCATTTTCTTTACAAGCAGCGTTCAAAATGATCATGAAACCATTGTCTACTTTTGTTATTATTAAATCGTCATGTATTCCCGCATTATCATTCATCAAAAATGAATATTTGCTTTTATTAATTGATAAATTTGTTAAATCAGTTGGAAATATTTTTTCTAATTCTTTAGTTAAATCATCTCCGCCAGTGATAAATAATTGTCCCATGTGAGANACATCAAATATGCCTGAGTGNGTTCTGGTATATTTATGTTCTTCAATTATACCTTCTGTATATTGTATAGGCATTTGATAGCCTGCAAACTCTACAAACTTCGCTCCATTTTTTTGATGAAGATTGAATAACGATGTTTTTTTTACTTCCATATTAACTCTTTCATTGCCCCCTCTGTCTTTGGTGCCTGAGAGATTTGCTCCTTCGGCGAGAACTTATTCTCTTTCCAGAGTTAATATGAACGGTCCTTTTGCCTGAGAGTTTCCGGGGTGGTTGCTCCTTCGGCGCTACATTAAAGTAGTCTCTCCCGTAGAACTTTAGACTACCACAATTATTAATAAATTACACTTTAATTTTATCTTTGAATCCCTCGGATTCTTTCAGATCTTCTTCTTAAAAGCTCTGCTGTAACTAAAATTAGTGTTGAAAGTACTATTAAACATGTTGCGACAGCAAGTATAGTTGGGCTTAATTGCTCTCTTAACCCTGTCCACATCTGAATTGGTATAGTTGTATTGTCTAATCCAGCTAAAAACAATACTACCACAACTTCATCGAATGAAGTTACAAATGCAAATAATGCTCCGGATATCACGCCTGGTAAAATTAATGGTAGAGTTATTTTCATAAATGTATTGACTGGATCACTGCCAAGACTTGAGGCTGCCCTAGTTACACTATGATCAAAACCCGATAAAGTGGCAGTAACAGTAATAACTACAAATGGAGTTCCCAATATAATGTGAGCTATAATAATCCCAAGATGTGTTGCTGCCAATCCAATTTTGGCAATAAAGAAAAAAATTGCAACTCCTGAAATAATAAGTGGAACAATCATTGGAGAAATTAAAGTTGCCATTATCAGTCCTTTATATGGCATATGTCTACTACTTAGCCCTAGTGCAGCAACTGTACCAAGTATTACTGCTCCTATAGTAGCAAATATTGCAATGATAAAACTATTTTTTGCAGCTAATCCCCAAGGATTTTTGGTACCATAAATCATATCTTCGTACCATCTTAAAGAAAATGCATCTGGATCAAGTCTTTTCATTCCTTCTGAAAAAACTAAAAACTCTTCAGCATTAAATGACAATGGAAAAATTACAAATAAAGGTGCTATTAAAAAGAAAAATACAAAACTGCATATACCTAAATATATATAATGCCAAATTCTATAACGGGTTTCTGTATATTTTGGTAAAGCCATATTTATCCTAATTTAATATTATCAATTCCAACAAGTTTGTTATAAATCCAGTAAACAACCAAGACTCCTGTTAACAACATTAATCCCATTGCTGATGCAAAACTCCAATCTAGAGTTTCTTTCATATGGTAAGCTATTTGGTTGCTAATCAATGTTCCTGATGCACCGCCAACTAATGCTGGGGTAATATAATATCCAATTGCAAGTATAAAGACTAATAAACAGCCTGCTCCAATACCAGGTATTGTTAGTGGAAAGTAAACTTTCCAAAAAGCAACAAACGGAGTGCCTCCCAAAGATTTTCCTGCTCTCATTAAGCTTGGGGATATTGTTTTCATAACACTGTACAAAGGTAGCACCATAAAAGGTAAAAGAATTTGTGTCATCGCAATATATGTACCCGTTTTATTATACATCATCTCTGGCCTGTTATCGTCTGATACTAGCCCTATCATGACAAAGAAATCATTTACAATTCCTTGTTGTTGTAACAAAATCATCCAACTTGCTGTTCTAACAAGTAAAGAAGTCCAAAATGGCAAAAGAACACAAATCATTAATAAGTTACTATATTTCATCGGAAGTACCGCAAGTAAATGAGCAATAGGATAACCCATTAGAAAACAAAGAATTGTAACGACAACAGCTATTTCTAAAGTTCTGAGCCAAAGTATTCTGTGTATTCTTCTCCCTTCTTCAACTTGAACAACTTTTCCATCTTCATCAAGATACATATCCATACCTTTTAAGTATTTTCCCATAGTGTATGGAGGAGCTGTTCTTTTTATTGCTTGCCAATACTTTACATCTCTAAATCGCTTATGGATTGTCATAATTTGCTCTTTTGCATTACCTTCTTCAAAATTTTTCATTTTTCTAAACAATTTTTTAAGAATTGTATTAAATCCATTTTTTTCTTTATTTAATCTCTGTCCTAATTTTCCATGATCTTTTATTTCAGCTAAAGCTCTATAGTCAGATAAAAAAGCAGCAAAAACTTCCTCTGATGGAAGTTCTTTTCCATCCCAAGTCTCCATTGCTTTAAATGTTTTAGGCAACATATTCGTAACCATTCTATCGTCTATACTTCTAGTAAACATTTCACCTATAGGAAAAATGTAAGTTATAACTATGAAAAGTAGTAATGGGGCTACTAGAAGAAAAGCTTTAATTTTATTTTTCTTTTCAGCCTTTTTTAGACTAACCTCTAAAGGAATTCCGTCTGTTGTTAAAATTTTTTGTGTTTCACTGCTCATAAATAAAAAGGGCGGTTATTAAATAACCGCCCTAAATTATAATATATAATTTTAGTCTTTAAAACTTAAATTATAGACCAGCTTTCATAGCTTCCCATTTTTCACCAAGCTCTGTGCCGTTGTCAGCCCAAAAGAATGGATCTACTAGGAAGTAATTTTTTGTGTTTTTTGGTGCAGTAGGCATATGTGGTACCATGTTTGTTTTACCATCTTTGTACCAAGGCTCTCCTGCTTCCATAACTGCTATTGAAGATTTTCTCCAAGGAGCGTAAGCGATATACTTAGCGCTTCCAGCTAACATTTCTGTGTTAGTCATCATAGCAAGAGCTTTCATAGCATTTGCTTGATCTGGACCACCTTTAACAAGTGCAAAATATTCATAGTCAAGACCTTGTGCGTCCCAAACTTGAACGATTGGCGCGCCTTCTCCAACTGTAGCGTTAAAGAATCTTCCGTTCCAACCAGTTGCCATAACAACTTCACCACTCATTAATAGTTCTGGTGGTTGAGCACCTGCTGACCAAAATACACATCCTCCCTGAGGATCTGTGCAAAGTTTTTTGATCGTGTCTAATGCTTTTTGAACACCTTTTTCAGTTCCTAATTTTTTGTAGATATTTGCTCCACCTTTTCCTGGTTTTGTTCCAGTAGCTGCTAAAGCAATTTCTAAATTAGTTAAAGCGCTTTTGTAGATAGCTCTTTTTCCAGGAAATTTTTTAGTGTTAAAGAAATCTTTTATAGTTTTTGGAGTGCCTTTAACATTGTCGCTGTTATAAGCGTAATTCCAAGAATATAAAATATTTCCTACAGCACATTTACTAGGCATGTCAGTAAAGAAGTCTTGACTTGCAGGCGTACCATCTGGAGCTGCTGGAAAGTCTTTGTCAAAATCAAATTCAACAAATATACCTTCGTCGCATCCATTGATTGTATCAAATGCAAATACGTCAATTATATCCCATACAATTGCACCAGCTTCTTTTTGTGCTTTAATCTCTGATAATCCACCTGAGTAGTCTACCCAGTTTATTTCTATGCCTAATTTTTTGGCAGTAGGATCACCATATCCTAACTTTTGAGACTCTGTATATGCTCCACCCCAAGATGCTATAGTAACAGCAAATGCAGATGAACTTATAGAAAGAGCAAAAGATAGAACAAGTAACAATTTACTTAATTTTTTCATTTATCCTCCGTTTAAACGTTTTTTTAAAAAAGCAATTACAACAAGTCTAAAAAATGGAGTCAACCACTGTTTTCCAGCATATTAGGTTAAATTACCCTTTAAATAGTATGTATTTTGTTGATTGAGTTTATTTTGGGTCTAACGCTCTAGAGTCTTGGCTATTCCAACCAACATTTATTTGATTGCCAACTTTTATATCCATTCTTGCTGAACTATTTGGGACTTTAAGTATAAATTCTTTATTACCCAACAAATCCAATCTAACTCTCGTGTGGTCACCATGGTAAATTACTTCTTCTATCTTTCCTTTATGATTATTATCCATTCCTTTTTGAGGATCTATAATTGCTCTCTCTGGTCTTAGTGATACTTTAGTTTTTTCTCCTTTAGATTTCACTCTAATAGGATTAGCAATAATTTCTGTTCCTGAATTCAATTTAACTTTACATTTTCCATTTGATATATCTGAAACTTCTCCTGAGAATGTATTATTTTCACCGATAAATTCTGCAACAAATGAGTTTACTGGTTCTTCGTATAGTTTATCAGGACTCGATAATTGTTGCACTTTTCCGTCGTTAAATACTGCAATACGATTTGACATTGTAAGCGCTTCACCTTGATCGTGTGTAACATAAACAACTGTAACACCTATNCTTTCGTGAATATGTTTAATTTCATATTGCATACTTTCTCTTAAATTTTTATCTAATGCGCCGAGNGGNTCATCCATTAATACTACTTGTGGATCAAACACTAANGCTCTTGCAACNGCTACNCTTTGTTGTTGTCCNCCAGANAATTGTCCTGGCATTCTATTTTCAAATCCAGATAATGAAACCATTGATANAGCTTTATCAACTTTTTTATCTATNTCATCTTTTGGTATTTTTCTAACTCTTAAAGGAAANGCNAAATTTTCATAAACGGTCATATGAGGAAANAATGCATAGTTTTGAAAAACCATTCCTATCCCTCTTTTGTGTGGAGGAATATTTGAAATTGGATTTTTATCTAAATAAATTTCACCGTTCGTTGGTGTTTCAAAACCTGCCAACATCATAAGACAAGTTGTTTTACCAGATCCAGAAGGTCCCAACATTGTAACGAACTCACCTTCAGCAATATCTAGATTTAAGTCTTTAACTACTAAAACTTTTCCATCATAGCTTTTATCTACTTTATCAAATCTAACAAATTGCTGGTTCTTTGACATGGGGATTTAAAACATTTGTAGACAATTATTTCAAGTTCTTTTATTTTATGTGTAAATCTCTTGAATAATTGCAGAATAATTCACTTCCATTTTCAGTAACTCTAACAGACTCCGAGGCCTCTACTCCCCATNCTCCAAATTGCATTACTGCGATCATATGAAAACATACGTTTGGTTTAAGGACTGTCATATCTCCTTTATAAATATTCAACGTATGTTCACCCCAGTCAGGTGGATATCCTATTCCAATTGAGTAACCAGTTCTTGATTCTTTTTTTATGTTATATTTATCTAAAACTCCCCAAAATTTTTGAGCAACATCATCTGCAGTATTTCCAGGTTTTGTAACAGAAATACCAGCATCAAGTGCTTCATTTGTTGCTTTCATTGCATCAATTTTTTTTTGTTCTGGNTGTCCGAGTTGAACTGTCCTTGCCATAGGAGAATGNTATCTTTTATTTACTCCTGATAATTCAATTATTGTTGCTTCTCCATTAACAAATTTTTTGTCTGTAGCTGTTAAATGTGAAGCTGATGTTCCTTTTCCTGTAGGTAAAAGNGTTGCTATACTTGCATATTCACCTCCAATTTCTGGCGTACCTCTAAAAAGTGCTCTTTGAATTTCTGCTACAGCATCGCATTGTCTAACACCTGGATTAATAGTTTCCATAGCTACTTTCATTGCTTGTTGAGAAATTATTGCTGCTCCTTTCATTAAATCTATTTCTGCATTAGATTTAACAAGTCTTGCCCAATTAACTAATCTTTCTGAGTCTTTTATTTTGGCATTAGGCAAGCCATGCTTTAATTTTTCATAACAATATGCTGTAAAATAATGGCTATCCATTTCAACTCCAATATTCAATTTTTCCCACTTATTTTTTTTNATTAATTCAATTAATGAATCATAAGGATGCATNGGCCAAGTATGAATATACTTTTCTTCATAAACAATTATATTTTCTCTTTTTAAATAAGTTGTTATGTATGCGCCGCCTGCATCNTGAGCTCTTACAAAACATAAGGGCTCTTCTGCATTAACATGAACTATTACNCATTGNGCATAATAAAATGACCATGCGTCATATCCTGTTAAATAATTCATATTATTAGTATCTTGAGAAATTAATAACTCAATGCNTTTTTCTTGCATTGATTTTTGNACTTTTTTTAATCTTTCTTTGTATTCTGCTTTTGTAAATAACATGGTTAGTTTGATAAAAATAATCTTCCAAAACCTTTTATAGAATTATTTTTTCCTATGCTTTCTAATGTATCCCAAATTAGCGCTTGATTGCTAGATAAAACAAATTTATTTATTTTTTTTTCTAACTTNTCAATTATTGATAGCACTGGAAGTGCTGTACAAGAGACAAATAATGCATCAGCATCTTTTAAATCTATTTTTGATAGNACTTCATACAAATAATTTTGNTCGACTTTTCCAATATCAATATCCGAATGGATATCAAAATAAGAGTTTGAAACTATTTGAAAATTCTCNTTTTTAAAATAAGCAACTACTTCATCGTTTAATTTTTTGCTATATGGAGTAAAAATAGAAAGTTTTTGGATGTTTAATTTTTTTAATGCTTTTATTGCTGCTGTNCTTGGAGTTGTAACTTTAGCTTCTGGTTTTGCTATTTTAATTTTATTTTCAATCGAATTATACCCNGCCGCTATAGTTCCAGANGTNCAGCCATAAACGACACAATCAATTTTTTCATCAGGTAAAATATCTTTTGTGACTTCAGTTACTTTTTCAGACATTTTTATTAAATTTTCACGAGTNAGCGGATTNTAACATTCTATTCTGTTAACAAAAAAATCTATATCTTTNTCTTTAATTACATTAATAAAGTCCTTTTCAATCATAAAATCNCTAGCTAGAGCAATTAACCCTATTCTTGGATTAGGGTTAGGATTGTATTTTGGTTCTACTTTTGTTGAATACATTTTTAAAAAAGAAATATATCATAAGGTAAAGAATATTCATTAAAATTAAGAGAGGTAAAAATGAAAATTGGNTTTATAGGTCTTGGAAATGTGGGCGGAAAATTAGCAGGAAGTTTACTAAGAAATCAATTCGATGTGACGGTAAATGACCTAAATAAAAACTTATTACATGATTTTGAAACAAAAGGAGCAAAAATTATTTTTTCTCCAAAAGAATTAGCCGAAAATGTAGATCTAATTATAACTTGTTTACCTTCACCAAAAATTTGTTCAGAAGTTATGGAGGGTAAAAATGGAGTAATTGAAGGTCTTTCAAAAAATAAAATTTGGCTTGAGATGAGTACAACAGATGAAGCTGANGTGAAAAGATTGGGAAATATTATATCTAAAAAAAAAGCAATTCCACTTGATGGTCCTGTTAGTGGCGGTTGTCATAGAGCAGCCACTGGAAATATTGCTATTTTTGTTGGAGGAGAAAGGAATGCTTTTGAAAAGATTTTGCCAGTTTTAGCTTCAATGGGTAATAAAATCTTACATACTGGAGCGCTCGGAACAGCTTCAATTCTTAAAGTAATAACAAATTATTTAGCCTCTGTTCATCTTGCTGCATTAGGTGANGCTTGGTCAGTTGCAAAAAAATCAAATTTGGATTTAACTAAAACATTCAAAGGTATTGAGGTGTCTTCTGGTAATTCATTTGTTCATGAAACAGAAAGTCAAGTAATACTAAATGGATCTTACAATATTAATTTTACAATGGATTTAGTTGAAAAAGATATAACACTATTCAATGATTTATCAAAAAAACTAAATATACCATTAGAAATATCACCGTTTGTTTTAGATATTTTTAAAGATGCAAATAAAAAATATGGTTCAAGAGCTTGGTCTTCTATGGTGGTAAAAAGATTAGAAGACAAATTTAATATTAACTTTAGAGCTCCTAATTTTCCAGAAGAACTAGTAGATAATGAGCCTGAAGAAAAAGGATATGAAATATAAATTTTGTGATAATTATATTAAAAAATGTTAGATAAAAAAAAATTTTATATTAATGGTAAATGGGTTCCNCCATTTAAGAAAAATGACTTTGAAGTGATAAACCCTTCGTCTGAAGAAGTTTTTGCTATAATTTCTTTAGGTGGAAAAGAAGATGTAAATATTGCTGTAAAAGCTGCAAAAGATGCNTTTGACAACTGGAAAGATACTAAAAANGAAGAAAGAATTATTTTTTTAGAAAAGTTACTTAAAATTTATAAAAAAAGATTTAATGAAATGGCTGAGGCAATGTCCAAAGAAATGGGTGCTCCTATCGATTATGCAACAACAGTTCATGCCTCTTCTGGCCAGTCACATATAGAAGATTTTATATTAAGGTTAAAAAATTTTAAGTTTGAAGAAAGTTTTGANTCCAAATCTAATAATCATATTNCTCATGAACCAATTGGAGTATGTGGTTTAATTACTCCATGGAACTGGCCAATAAATCAGATAGCATTAAAAGTTATTCCAGCTTTAGCAACTGGGTGCACAATGATTCTTAAGCCTTCAGAAATATCACCTATTTCTGCAATGTTATTTGCTGAAATGATAGATGAAGCAGGTTTCCCTGTNGGAGTTTTTAATTTAGTTAATGGAGATGGGNCTGGAACGGGAACTGAAATATCAGGACACTCAGATATTGATATGATTTCATTTACTGGTTCAACAAGAGCAGGAAAACTAATTACAAAAAATGCTGCTAACACAATTAAAAGAGTTTGTTTAGAGCTTGGAGGCAAAGGTGGAAATATAGTTTTTGCAGACTCATATCCTAATGCTGTGAGAGATGGAATAAGAAATGTTATGAGCAATTCTGGTCAGTCATGTGATGCTCCAACAAGAATGCTTGTTGAAAAATCTATTTATAAAAGAGCAGTTAAAGAGGCTGCAGANGAAGCTAANAAAATTCGAGTAGATGCAGCATCAAAAAAAGGAGATCATATTGGTCCTGTAGTTTCTAAAGTTCAGTATGATAAAATTATTAATTTAATAAAAAATGGAATNTCNGAAGGGGCAACNTTAGCTGCNGGTGGGCCTGAACTTCCAAACAATTTANAAAAAGGNTATTTTATTAAGCCAACTATATTTTCTGATGTAACAAATGATATGGNGATAGCTAAGAAAGAAATTTTTGGGCCTGTTCTTTCAATAATCCNATTTGAAACAGAAGAGGAAGCAATTAAAATTACAAATGATACGGAATATGGTCTTGGAAATTACTTACAAACAGAAGACTCAGAAAAAGCTAAAAGAGTTGCAAAAAAATTAAGATCGGGAATTGTTTATATTAATGGGAATGGCGCAGATTCTGGTACACCTTTCGGTGGGTATAGACAATCTGGAAACGGTCGTGAAGGTGGAGTTTGGGGTCTAGAAGAATATCTGGAAGTTAAAACAATAACTGGTTGGAAATAAGTTATTGCTTTAAGAAACTCAATCTACCAATAATTTCATCTCGATCCATATAATAACCTTGTAAATGCCTATTTCCTGAATTTGGATTAAAAGCAGTTCTTCCGTGCAAAAGTCTTCGATTATTAAATGAAAATATATCTCCTGATTCTAACCTAAATTTAATTTGAAATTTATCATCATGCAATAGGTTTCCAAATCTATGGTGAGCTTTATAAACTTTATCCATTTTATCTGGATCACAATCTAGAGCATCCATTGTGGCTACGCTAAATCTAATATCATTGTAATCACCATCTTTAGTTAAGCTTATTGCTGGGGCATAAAAACTTCTATGAGCAACCTGTGTATAATCTTTATCTCTAAATTTAAGGTAGGTATTTACCAAAGTATCAAAGGTTTCTTTTTCATTTTTTCTTAAATAATCAGCAACTGCAAATCCATCAACAGCTGAAGAGTCTCCNCCTTCAGCATTATTTATTAAACAATGAAGAAATTGATAACCTGGAGGATTTTCAAACCATGGTAAATCCATATGATTTCTTAATTCATGTGCTGTGTAAGCAGAGTTATTCGGTTTTGGAACATTTATAACCTCAAAGGGTGTTTTAAAAAAAGTTTCTCTTGTATGACTTATTCTATTTAGAACTGGAAAAGCAGATTTTTTTTCTACTGGAGAATTTTTAACTATTGCTATTCCTTTATAATGTAGCAATTCTAACCATTTAATTAATCCATNATCAGAATTTATAATNTCATCATGCTCTATACTTATTGATTTTAAATCTTTTGACAGTGAACTATCCCATAATTGATAGGGAGAAACATATTTTTTTTTATTTTTTATAGTGTAGCAATTTTTTCTTAGCCATTCTTGATCGTAATAACTAGTATGATTTCCCTCATTCCATTCAATTTCTAATTTACCTTCTTCGTTTAAAGCATATTTTTTTGGATTTATATCTTGAGAAACTTTTAAAATATTAAACATTCTATGTCTTGAGTCTTTGTCATGTGCGGTAGGACAATTATCTCTTAACCACATGTAATTAAATTTGCTTTTTTCACCATCACTCCACTCCACTTCAAGGAANGAATGGTTTTTTTTTATATTTTTTATATTGCAATTATTTTTCATAACAATATTAGAATAATTATATTTTATTATTTATTNTCACTCTACCTTATTTTNGTTTATTTAACTTTGACACTATTTTTGCCTAATAAGTTTAAGTTTTTTTCTTGTTTCTTCTGGAGTTAATGTTGTAAACCCAAGATCGTTAACAATTCCAATTGCTTTTTCAACCAGTTGTGCATTTGTTGCTAATTTTCCTTTTGATAAGTATAAATTGTCCTCAAGGCCAACTCTAGGATTGCCCCCCATTTCTACTGTTTTAGCAACAAAAGGCATTTCGTTTTTTGAAATTGCAAAACCAGACCAGATAGCCTCTTTTGGCATAATATCTTTCATCGCTTGCATAGATAAAGTAGTGGCTGGTGCTCCCCATGGAATCCCTAAGCACATTTGAAACATTGGAGGATCGCTTAACAAACCTTCTTTATATANCTGTGCTCCAAACCACATATTTCCTAAATCAAAAGCCTCTATCTCTGGCTTTACTTTAATCTCTTTTAATCTTTTTGCAGCAGCTCTTAAATCTTTTGGTGTATTAACAACAATTTGCGTATCATCTCCAAAATTTAGAGTTCCACAATCTAGTGTACAAATTTCAGGCAAAAATTCTTCTGCGTTTGCAATTCTTTCCATTATATTTGCCATATCAGTCATTGGGCCAAACTCGAGAGGATTTTTTCCTTTTCCTATGTCTAAATCACCACCCATTCCTGTTGTAAGATTTAAAATAACATCTGTTTCACTTGAACGAACTCTATCTACAACCTCTTTATATAAATCAAGTCTTCTACTTGGTTTTCCATCTTCTTCCCTAACATGAATATGTGCTATAGCAGCTCCTGCTTTTGCAGACTCTATAGCGGCTTCTGCAATTTGTTTTGGCGTTATCGGTAAATCAGGATGTTTTTTTGCAGTATCTCCAGATCCAGTAACAGCACATGATACAAATACTTTTTTGTCCATTATATTTAAATTTAATATAAAATTTTTAGAAAGTTTATCATCTTAAAGAGTTTTGTGAATATGCAATCATCAGTTGCACCTAATAATTTTGCAACTAGCTGATACAGCTGCTAGAAATATAAAAAAAATGAGTAAAATTGAAATAAATAATGTCTACAAGATATTTGGTAGCAATCCAAAATCTATTTTACCAAAGGTTAAAGATGGGGCAACAAAAGAAGAGATTTTAGAAAAAACTGGACACACGGTTGGTCTTGATAATGTCTCTCTTAAAATAGAAGAAGGTGAAACTTTTGTTTGTATGGGTTTATCTGGATCAGGCAAATCTACTTTAATAAGACATTTAAATAGACTTATAGATCCAACAGCAGGTGAAATTTTAGTTGAAGGTACAAACGTAATGTCTCTAAACACAGAAAAACTTATTGATTTTAGAAGACATAAAATGAGCATGGTATTTCAGAGGTTTGGATTATTTCCTCACAAAACTGTAATTCAAAATGTAAGTTATGGACTTGAAATGCAAGGTAAATCTGACGATGAAAAAAATAAAATTGCAATGGAAAAAATAGAGTCTGTTGGTCTCAGTGGTTTTGAAAATCAATACCCAAATCAGTTATCAGGTGGAATGCAACAGCGAGTAGGTCTAGCAAGAGCCCTAGCAACAAATACTGACATCATGTTAATGGATGAAGCATTTTCTGCACTAGATCCATTAATAAGAAGTGATATGCAAAAACAATTGATAGATCTTCAATCTGAATTAAAAAAAACAATAGTTTTTATTACCCATGATTTAGATGAATCATTAAGATTGGGAGATCATATTGGAATATTAAATGCTGGAAAACTTGTTCAAGTAGGAACTCCAGTTGATATTGTAATGAATCCAGCTGATGATTATGTCGAAGCTTTTGTTAAAGACGTCAATAGAGCAAAAGTAATTAAAGCAAAAGTAATTATGAAGCCTGTAAATCAAGCAAATGGAATTGATAAAAAAAACCTAATTAAAGTTCAAGAAGATCAATTTATTGATGAATTTTTACCTCAAGTAGTTTGTACAGATGCTAATTGCGAAGTTGTTGATAAAAAGGGAAATGTTAAAGGCTATATTACGAATGCCGAACTACAAAAATCTTTAACAAAAAATTAAAGTTGATTAATTAAATCTGGTGCAATTTTTTTAGATTTTCCTGAAAACCTAATTGCTTTTATAGCTTCTATATTTGACTTATCGTCCCCAACAACAACAAAACCAATCATTCCCATTGTTTTATGAGGTGTGCACCAATAAGCGTAAATACCTGGTATAGTAAACTTGTATTCTGCGTCTTTATTAAATTTACTCTTAAACTTATCAACACCTTCTGGAACGCCATTTTTTATAAATTCCACATTGTGTCCTTTGTCTATAGCTTTCCAAAAAACTGTATCGCCTACGTTAATTTTTACAATTTTCTTAGAATAAACCATGCTTTCATTATCTAATTTATTTAGCATTTCGACAGTTACGTCTGCGGCAAAACCGTGGGACGAGACTAATAAAAATGTTGATAAAATTATTAACTTTTTAAACAGTTTCATATTATGTGCTTGTTAGTATAATTCATGATAAGTATATAGGTACGGAAAGGATTAAATCAACTTAACAAGGTGTTACAAGTTGACACACAAAATATGAAATGACAGTGCATGTTACAAATCAAATAATCAAAAAAGAATGGACGGATTATAATGAGCATCTAAACATGGCTTATTATGTTTTGATCTTTGATAAATGCTGGGAAGTTATGCTCGAAAAATTTAAAATGGGCGAACACTCAGCTAAAACTACAAAAAAAAGTACAATGGTAGTCGAAACTCATACTACGTATAATAATGAGGTAAAACAAGGCGATGAGGTCGAAATAGTTTTAACATTTTTTGATCATGACAAAAAAAGATTACATTTTAGACTTGAAATGCATGAAAAAAAA
>NHJA01000025.1:0-52782 GCA_002171845.1 Candidatus Pelagibacter sp. TMED203 | reverse complement strand
TATTGGCGCAGGTACAACAGCCCTGATAAGCAATTCAATTGGAGCTAAAGAAGATAAAAAAGCATCAATGTATGTTGCTCAGTCTATAGTTTTTGCGATTGGTATTTCAATTTTTGTTACAATATTTGGATTAAATTTTTCAGATGAACTTTTAAGAATTATGGGTTCAAATGAACAAAGCATTATTCTTACACGCGAATATTTAGATATAATTTTTTACGGAGCTATAATTGTTTTAGTACAACTATCCTTAAATGGAACTCTTAATGCACAAGGAGACACTAAGAGTTATAGAAATGTTTTAATTTTTACATTTTTTTTAAATATTTTTCTTAATCCACTTTTTATTTTTGGTTACGGCTTTATACCTGCTTTTGGAATTGCTGGCTTAGCTATAGCTACTCTTATTTCTCAATTTATTGGTTTAATTTATTTAGCTAATAAAGTTTATTCTTGTAAATTAAAAAAATATCTTTATTTAGAATGTTTTAAACCAAAACTAGATTATATCACAACACTTTTTAAACAATCTGTTCCGATTATGTTTACAATGTTAATGATTATGTTTGGTGTTTTTAACATTTTTTATTTTGTAGGACAGTTTGGTGAGTTGGCAACAGCTGGCTATGGAACAGCTGTGAGAATAGAACAAGTTTTGCTATTGCCTGTTATAGGATTAAACACAGCTGTATTATCAATTGCAGGACAAAATTTTGGTGCAAAAATGCACTTTCGAGTTAAAGAGGTATATGGAAAAGCATTAGTTTTTGGATCAGGTTTTATGATTTTAGCTGGTATTTTTATTTACTTAACATCAGAAATAATAATTTCTTTTTTTACAAACGATCCACAAGTGATTAAAAGTGGAGCGCTTTATCTTCAAGTTGCAGCTTTAATAGGTCCAGTTTATCCAGTCTTTTTTATTACCTCAGCGCTATTCCAAGCTCTTAAGAGACCTACCTACAGCTTATATATGACTATACTCAGACTGACATTAATACCATTTATGTCGTTATGGTACGTAATTAATATTAAAAATGGAGAGTACCAGGATATTTTTTACACAATAATGATCACTAATTGGGGTATGGGATTAGTTGTATTAACTTTTGTACCTTTTTTTTTAAAAAGAGTATTCAAAATTTCTTTTAAAAAATTATTTGTATTTTAATTTTTTTTCTAATTTCCTTACTAAAAAAGAAACAAATAAAATTAAAACTAAATACTCTAAAATTAAAAAAGTATATATCTCCAAAGGTCTATAAGTAGTAGTAACTAGTTCATTAGCTTTTCTTGTTAAATCAGCGATACCAATAATTGACACAAGGGAAGACATTTTTAGAACATAAACAAATTGATTTCCTAGGGCAGGTAATACCACTTTAATTGCTTGAGGAAGAATTACAAACCTCATTTTTTTCCAAAAATCCATTCCAAGAGAGTGCGATACTTCGTGTTGACCTTTATTAATAGAATTTATACCAGCTCTAAAAATTTCTGCTTGAAAAGCACTCTCGCTGATAGTTAATGCAATTATACCAGATACAAAAGGAGAGAAACTTATACCCAACATTATTGGCAGTCCATAATAAATCCAAAGTATTAATACCAATAGAGGTATGGCTCTTACAATTTCAACATATACAATATTTAAGTAGCTTAAGAATTTATTGTTAGATATTGATGGTAAAGCAATAACTAAACCCACAAACATAGCAAAAAATATAGAAATAACAGAAATATAAATTGTTGTAGTAATTCCACTAATTAAAAATTTAAGATTAGTTAAGCCTTCAAAATTATTTGGACTCAAAATATACCAACCCCATTCATAATTTGAGCTACATCCTTGAAGCAGTAAAAAACAGGAGATGTATTTAATAAATTTCACTTTTATAAAAATATTTTTTGAAAAATAAATATATTATTATTAGAAGCTATTTAAACTTAAATTACAAACTTTTAAGATTGTATTTTGCCAATAAAGACTTAAAGAAACCTGAAGATTTTTTAGTTTTAATCCATTTACTAACATAATCATTCCAAACTTTATCATCTTTAGGAACCATCATAGCTAAAAAGGCTGGATTTTTTTCACCGTCAGGAACTATTGCTAACTGAGGATATTTAATTACTAATTTATTTGCTTCTGTAGAACTGGTAATATTACCATCTGCTCTACCAGCCAGAACTTCCTGAAAATCTCTCGCTGGAGCTTCGACTGATTTTAGTTTTGATTTAGGAAAAAACTCTTTAGCTTTTTCTTCTTGAGATGTTCCAAGAGTTGTAGCTATTGTAATATTTTTATTGTTTAAAGAATCCCAAGTAGGAAATTTTTTTAGATTTTTTTTAAGCACTAAAGGAACGGTACCGTATTTATAATAAGTAGTTGTGAATCCTGCTACTTCAGCTCTTTTAGGTGTTTTTGTAACGCTAGTTGAGACGTCATATCTGTCAGCTGTAATTCCTGAGACAATAGTTTTCCAGTCTGTAGGTACGAATTTAACTTTTACTCCCATATCTTTTGCTAATTCATTCATAACGTCAATATCAAATCCTTTATACTTATTCGTAGCCGGATCTTTCATCGACATTGGGTCCCAATCACCAGTGGTTCCCACTCTTAATTCTCCATTGTCTAAGACTTTTTGCAGTCTAGTCTCAGCATTTGCATTTGTTAAAAAAACTATCAACAATAATGTGTAAATAACTCTAAACATGCTTTAACATTATTTGACTTGTTTATTTAATTCAATATATAATTTGTCACGGGGTGTCTAAACGACTGAGATTATACCCGACGAACCTGACCGGTAATTCAGTAAGGGATTATGGAAAAAATATACTTATCTACAGAAATATCGCTGACAATAATAGTTATAGTAGGACTATTTTTTATAGGATTAGGCTACTTTAATACTAAAAAAATTTATAATAATAAAAATTATATTGTTGGAGATAGAGAGGAAAACTTATTTTCTTTAACAACCAGTTTAACCGCTTCCGCGCTTGGAGCATGGATTTTATTTGGACCTGCATCTGCAGCAACTTGGGGTGGTATAGGTGCTGTAATTGGTTATGCACTGGGTACAGCTGCCCCCATGTTATTTCTATATAACTTTGGACCCAAAATAAGAAAAGAATTTCCACAAGGTCTAACAATAACTGAATTTATTAAAAAAAGATTTGGTACAGGGATTCTTAAGTTAAGTTTATTTTTAATATTATTTTACTTAACAATATTTTTAATAGCAGAGGTTACTGCTATAGCATATTTATTAAAATTTATATCGCAAGTGCCTTTATGGATCACTTCAGGTATTATATTAATTATTTGTTTACTTTATATACTGAGAGGGGGTTTTAAACTTTCAATTATTACTGACAAGTATCAATTTTTATTCATTATATTAATTATTTTTGTATCAATATTTATAGTTTTAGGAAACTTAAATTTATCAAGTTACGAATTAATTAAACAAAATTCACCTAATGCAATTGATAAAAATTATTTGCCTAATTATACATCAGGACTAACTTTTTTCATTGCTGTAGCAGCTACAAATTTGTTTCATCAGGGTAATTGGCAAAGAGTTTTTTCAGCAAAAAATAATTCTATTTTAAAATCAAGTTTAATTTATTCATCAATAATAATTTTTTTAATTGTTTTTTGGATGGGGTATTCAGGCCTTATATCTTATTCTCTAAATTCAAAAGTAATTCCTGATCTGGCATTTTTTGATTTGATCCTTAATAACAAGGGTTCTTTTGTAGTTATAGGTGTATTAATTTTAGCACTTTCTTTAACTTTAAGCACAATAGATACTTTAATTAACGCTATATCGAGTTTAATTATTGTTAATGGAGGGCAAATTAACAATTCATTAAGAGGTAAAGAAGTTAAAAATAAAAGTAATATAATAATTTTACTTTTAAGTTTATTAGTTTTTGTTTTGGCATCTAAAGGTTATAGTATTTTGTATTTATTTTTATTAGCCGATTTATTATGCTGTTCTGCAGTTGTTACAATATTTTATGGTTTTTTTAAAAAGAAGATTAGTTCAAAACTTTCAGTAATTTCTATGACTTGTGGTCTTGTTTTGGGGTTATTATTTTTTCCAAGTCCAGACTTTCAAAGCAGTATTCTTGTTGGTAATTTAATCTTTATCGACACCTTTTCTCTTTTTATTAAAACAAACTTACTTTTCATATCATTTAGCTTGTCATTAATTGCACCCTTTTTAATTATATCAATTTATTCTTTGCGTAATTCATTTAAATAAATAATCACAGCTATCCAAATGAATATAAAAGAAATTAGTTCATCTAAGACTAATGGTTCCTTAAAATAATATAAGCCTAAAAAAAATTGCGCAGTAGGTGTTAAAAAAAAGATCATGCTAGCTGGTCCTATACCAATAAGCTCAAAACCTTTGGTATACCAGAAAAGAGGTATCAAAGTCATAAAGCCAGCCCAAAATAAATAAAAAGATAAAAGAGGTTCATTTAAAGAAAAAATATTTGTATTGTTTTTAACTAAAAAAAAGAAAAAACATACAGCCATCGGTGAGATTAATAATGTTTCTATTAATAATCCTATATCAGTTGAAACTTTAATTTTCTTCCTTATTAAGCCGTATAAACTAAATGAAATTGCTACAGTAAGACCTATCCATGGAACTTCACCTAATCTAATTAGTAAATAAGTTAATGCAGCTGCAACTAAAAGAATAGATATAATCTTATTTTTATTATATTTTTCTTTTAAAAAAACAATCCCTAAAAAAACACTTAATATTGGAAAAATATAATAACCTAAGGCAGAATCTAATAAATTATTTGTTTTAACAGCATACAACCATGTAAACCAATTAACTGAAATTAGAATTCCTGTAATAAGAAAAATAAAAATATTAATCCTCTTTTTTATAATTATATTAAATTCATTCCATTTAGAAAAATAAGATGTTGTAATTACTAATAATAAAGAAGTCCAAATAGTTCTATGTATTGTTAATTCTAAAGCGGAAGCAAATGAGACAAAATTAAAATACAATACACCTATCACTCCCCACCAAAGTGAGGCTCCAACAGTAAATAATGAGCCTTTAAATAAATTTTTCTTCATTTGACCATTTTTTTGATTGATTTATAAGATAGTTATTTAATAATTAGAACTAAATAAAACCGGAAGAGTGGGTGAGCGGTTGAAACCAGTTGGTTGCTAACTAACCGTACGAGTAATATCGTACCGAGAGTTCGAATCTCTCCTCTTCCGCCAGTTCTACTGAAAGAAGCCATCAATCTTCACAGGAGCTTTATTTAACATAAACTTATAAACATTGACATTTTCTAAAACTCTTTGCACATAGTTTCTTGTCTCTTTAAATCTTATTAGCTCAATCCAATCTATATAACTTAATTGATTTTTACTTGGATCTCCGTTAACTCTTCTCCAAGTTTTAACACGTTTTGGTCCTGCATTATACGCAGCCAGAGCAAATGGAAAAACACCATTATAATCTTCCAAAAGAGAATTAAAATAATAAGAACCAAGTTTAACATTATACTCCGGATCTTTTGTCAAACCGCTGATGCTATAAGGAAGCCTAGCTTGTTTAGCAACAACTTTAGCCGTGTACTTCATTAACTGCATCATACCTCTAGCTCCAACATAGCTATTAGCTTTACCATCAAACTCACTTTCTTGACGAATTATTGCCAATATGAGTTCTGGTCTAGGCATTGCTTTTCCATTAATTTCCCTAGGAGTGGTAATTATCGGATAGTTATAAGTATTAAAAAATCTTTTTTCATAAGAGGCCTGTTTGGATATTTGAATTGCATAATCATATCTGCCAACTTCAGTTGCTAATTTTGCTGCTAACACTTCACTTCCGCTTTCAATATCAAGAGTAGCTAAATGTTTGATAATATCTTTACTGTATTTAGTCTTATTTAATTCTTTCAAAAGAATAACATGTCTTATTAGAACATTTTTATTAAATTTCTTTTCATATTCTTTATTAAAGGAAGTCTGATCATCCAATTTAAATTCTCCACCATTATTAATTTCATTGAAAGACAACTGGCCATAATATGTCGTTAAAAACTTGGAACCCTCTTTAAAATAATTATTAGACTTATTATCGTTACCCAACATTTGATATGATTTTCCCAACCAATAAGCACCTCTAGCTAGACTTATAGGATATCCAACATTATTATAAAAATTTAGAAAATGATTAATGGCGTATTCTGGAGAATTTAAAAAAGTTAAAGCTATCCATCCAGAAAGCCATTCAGCTTCAGCAAAATCAGGTCCAAAGGATAAAGAATGTTCACTCGCAGTTTTATATGCAGTTTTATATCTCTTTTTATAAATCAAAGATCTTGTGAGACTTTTTCTTTGTTTCCACCATAAGTCTGGTCTTACCAAGGCATCTTCAGATTTATTTGCATTAGAGTACAAAATTTCTAAAGATTGCTCCAATCTTCCTCGTCTATTCCTCCATTTTAGCCTGTCATATTCCAATCCGATATCTTTTTTTAAATGATTAGGAACAGCAGAAATTGATTTATCAACACCGTATGAATTACTCATTAAAATTTGTCTAGCATTGTAAAGAGCACGTTCATCTTTTGGTAGATATCTAAGCATTCTCTTCAGATCCCAGTATTTATTGTTCCAGGCTAAATAGCTTGCTCTTTTAATTTGATCATCATTTGTTAAATATTTTTTAAATTTATTTCTATAATATCTTAAATCATTTTTACTTAACCTTGCGTCTTCCCATCCTTCTTTAATAAGCTTTAAGGCTCTATCTGTTTGACCTTTTAAAATAAAAGCTTCAGCTAATTTTAATTTTCCAGTTCCACTTAAAGGTTCATTATCAGAAAACCAGTTTATTATTACATTTGGTGTAGTATTTTTAAGAATTATTTTATGTTCAGCTAAATATTTTAATCTATTAATTCTTGGATATTCTTGATTTTTCTTTATAAAATTTGTGTAATCATTAAAAGTTGCTTTGTTACCATTTTGTTTTAAGTACATCCATTTAATTAAATTTCTAAAATCTTTATCGTTCACCTTTTCTGACATTTTAACAGCGGTGATCCACTTACTAGAGCTTATTAAATTAAAAATCTCCTTAGCCTTTTTATAATCTTTTTTGGACAAAATCTCTGAGGTTTCTGTTGTTTTTGCTGTAGTTTTATAACTTGATGGTTTTTTTTCAGGATATATAAATTTTCCTTGATTAGCTATATTAACTAAAAGACTGTTGTCTTTTGCTGGGCTCTTTTTAATTATAGCTTTTTCTTTTAAAGTTTGATCATTAATTGGTTTTTTAACAGGCATTGTAAATGAACTAATAGATGCTTTATCTTTTATATCAATGATTGGTTTATTAGATGGAAGTATCAAAGTTGTATTATTTTTTTTCTCATCAATTTTTTTAAATATAGATGGTTTTTTTTTAGGAATTATAAAATCATTACTTTGTGAATAGGAAACTCCATAGGTTGTTGAACTAATAAATAAAACTACTAGACTAATTATACGAATAAGCATAAGTTTAAGGTAAAAAAATATCTTATATTTTTATGTTCAAAGGATCAATCGTTGCTTTAATCACACCATTTAAAGATGATAAACTAGATGAGGAAAAATACACTCAATTATTAAATCATCACCTCAAAAGTGGTACAAACGGAATAGTCCCCGCCGGTACGACCGGTGAGTCGCCAACGCTTTCTCATTATGAACATCGTAAAGTTATAGAAATTTCTGTAAACGAGTGCAAAGGCAAAATACCTGTTATTGCCGGAACTGGTTCAAATTCTACAGATGAAGCAATTGAATTATCTAAACACGCCGAAAAAGTTGGTGCAAATGGGTTATTAATTGTCACACCATATTACAATAAGCCAACTCAGGAAGGACTGTATCAACACTACAAAAAAATTAATGACAGTGTTGGAATACCGATAATCATTTACAACATTCCATCTAGATCAGTTATTGACATGAAAGTTGAAACTATGGCTAGATTATTTGAATTAAAAAATATTTCAGGTGTGAAAGATGCAACAGGAGATTTGAGTAGAGTTGATCAACAATTAAAAGCAATGGGCAATGACTTTTTACAATTAACTGGCGAAGATGATAATGCACTAGAATTTAATAAAAGGGGAGGTAAGGGCTGTATAAGCGTAACAGCTAATGTGGCAGCAAAATTATGTTCCGAGTTTCAGTCCGCGTCTCTTAATGTTGGAGATCGAAATATGCAAACAAAAGCTGAAGAAATAAATAATATTTTAAAACCTTTACACAAAGCTCTTTTTGTCGAGAGCAATCCCTCTCCAGTTAAATATGCAGCTTCATTATTAAAACTCGCACCTGATGATGTACGTTTACCTCTGGTCAAGGTAACGGAAAAAACTAAAATAGAAGTTAGAGATGCTCTTAAAGTTGCTAAGTTACTTTAATGAAAACTATAAAGAGTTCTGGTCAAAAAATTATTTGTTTGAATAGAAAAGCCAGTTTTAATTATTATTTTAAGGAATTCTTTGAAGCAGGTATTGTTCTAAGAGGATCAGAAGTTAAATCACTTAGAGATGGAAAAGCCAGTATTGCCGACTCTTATGCTTTAGATAAAAATGGAGAAATTTACCTTATAAACTCACATATACCGCTATATAAACAATCTAGTTATAACAACCATGATCCTAAAGGAGATCGAAAACTGCTACTTAACAAAAAAGAAATTAACAGTTTGATTGGAAAGATAAATCAAGAAGGCTTAACAATAGTTCCAACTAAATTATATTTTTATAAAGGAAAAGCAAAAATTGAGTTAGCTGTCGCAAAAGGAAAAAAATTGTACGATAAAAGACTGGTTAAAAAAAAGAAAGACTGGAGAAGGGAACAAGCAAGAATTTTAAGCAGAAATAAATAATGATTTATTTAAGTATAGGCTCAAATTTAAATTCAAAATTTGGAAATAGGCTTGATAATATTACAAAGGCTGTATCTTTATTAAAAGATAAAAAAATAAAAATTAAGAAAATATCTAATTTTTTTGAGTCACCATCTTATCCTAACAAAAAAAACCCTAAATTTATAAATATTGCAATCGAAATTGAGTACAGTTTAAGCCCAAAAAAATTACTTAAAGAAATTTTTTTAATTGAAAGGAAAATGGAAAGAAAAAGAAATTTAAAAAATGCACCCAGAACATGCGATATAGATATTATAGATTTTAAAGGAAAAATCTCTAATAACAAGAATTTAACCATACCTCATCCCAAGGCACATTTGAGAAATTTTGTTTTATACCCCTTAAAAGATATTAATTCTAATTGGAAACATCCAATAACTAATAAAAGAATAGATATTTTAATAAAAAAACTTAATTTTGAAAAAAGGAATGAGATTACAAGAATGAAGGAAAGTGTTATAATAGATTCATGATCAATAACAAAGATTTAATTAACAAAGTAAAATCTTATAATAAATTTTTAAATCCTGATATTCTTTCAAAGGCTTATGAGTTCGCCTTAAGCGCTCATAAAAATCAAAAAAGAGATGAAGGCGTCCCATACATAATACATCCATTAGCAGTAGCGGATATACTCTCAGATTTAAAATTAGATAGCGCAACTATAACAACGGGTTTATTACACGACACTATAGAGGACACAAAAATTACTTATAATTCAGTTGTTAAAGAATTTGGAAAAGAAGTAGCTGATTTAGTTGATGGTGTTACAAAAATTTCAGAACTTGAAGATAAAGCAGCAGACAACTCCAAGGCTGAAAATTTTAGAAAACTTATATTAGCAACATCAAAAGATATTAGAGTTTTGTTAGTAAAACTTGCCGATAGATTACACAACATGAGAACATTACAATTTGTAAAAGAAGAAAATAAAAAAATCAGAAAAGCCAAAGAAACAATGGAAATTTATGCTCCATTAGCGGATAGAATGGGCATGAATAGGATAAGAGATGAATTAGAGGATTTATCTTTTGCATTTTTGAATAAAGACGCCAGAAATCTAATACAAAAAAGATTAAAGTTTATTAAAAATCATAGAGAAGATAACTTTAATTCAATTTCCACAGACTTAATTGAGTTATTAAATAAAAACAAAGTTAAAGCCAGAATAACTGGAAGAGAAAAAACACCATTTTCAATATGGAGAAAAATTCAAAAAAAAAAAATATCTTTAGAACAATTAACTGATATCGTTGGTTTTAGAGTTATAGTTGATAACATTGATGACTGCTACAAAACATTAGGAATTTTTCACAGCAGGTACTCTGCTATTCCAGGAAAATTTAAAGATTATATTTCAACACCCAAAATTAATAATTATAAATCAATACATACGTCTTTAATTGGTCCACAAAAACATCGCATTGAAATTCAAATCCGCACTGAGGAAATGCATGAGTTTGCAGAAAGAGGTATAGCCTCACACTGGAAGTATAAATCCTCTGAAAAATTTTCAGAGTTATCATGGAAAGAATATGACTGGTTGAGAGATTTAGTTGAGATAATCGAAAGAGGTAATAGTCCTGAACATTATTATGAATTTACTAAATTACAAATGTTTCAAGATAATGTTTTTTGTTTTACACCGAAGGGAGCAGTAATAAAATTGCCAAAAAACGGTACTGCGATAGATTTTGCCTACGCTGTTCACACTAAAATTGGTGATACCGCTGTCGGATGCTATGTCAATGGGACCGAACTTCCTTTACAAACAATCTTAAAAAATGGAGATATGATTAAAATTGTAACTTCAAAAAAAATTTCACCTTCATTACATTGGTTATCTTCAGCAACAACAGGTAAAGCTAGAGCAGCTATAAGACGATATTGGCAAGATAAATTAGTTGATACTAAAACTAAAAAAAATAAAGAATATTTTACTACTTTAGAAATAGATTTGCCCCATCAACCTGGAGAGTTAGGTGAGGTTAGCACTATAATTGGTACAAATGGTAGCAATATATTGAATGTTGAGCTTTTAGAAAGAAAGGATAAATTTCTAACTTTTTCTTTTGATTTACAGATAAATGACTTAAAAAACTTTACAAACTTAATAAGTCAGATAAAACAAAAACATTTAAATTTTAAAATTATTCGACATAAACAGAAAAAAAATGCTCTCATACAAAGAATCTTTAGAAATTTTAAAAGAAAGTAAAGCTCTTTTAGATGGTCATTTTATATTGTCTTCTGGACTTCATAGTTCACAATACATTCAATGTGCTCAACTATTAAGCAAACCCTACCTATCTAAAAAAATTTGTTCATCTTTAGCTGAAAAAATTAATAATGAATTTAAAGAAATTGATTTAATACTTTCTCCAGCAATTGGAGGTATTGTTATTGGATATGAGATGGGTAAACTTTTAAATAAAGAAACAATCTTTGCTGAAAGAATTAACAATAATTTTACTTTAAGAAGAGATTTTAAAATTCCAAGTTCTTCCAAAGTGTTAATTGTTGAAGATGTTATTACTACTGGAAAGTCTAGTTTAGAGTGTGTTGAGATAATAAAAAAATCAGAGGCAAAAATCATTGGCTTCGCATGTCTTATTGATAGATCGCAAGGTAAATCTGTGATTAAAAGTAAAATTGTTTCTCAAATTGAAATTAATATTCCGACATACGATAAAAAGAATCTGCCAGAAACTTTACTATCTATTAAAGCTGTAAAACCAGGTTCTAGAGGTCTTTAATGCCAAAAATACGTTTGGGTGTTAACATAGATCATGTAGCTACTGTTAGAAACGCTCGAGGTGAAATTTATCCAAGTCCACTTAGAGCAGCATTATTATCTGAAAAGTATGGAGCAGATTCTGTAACAATTCACTTAAGAGAAGATAGACGGCATATTAACGAATTCGATTTAAAAGAAATTCAATCAAAATTAAAGATACCTTTAAATTTAGAAATAGCCGCAACGAACGAGATGTTAAAAATTGCACTAAAGCAAAAACCTTTATTTATTTGTATAGTTCCTGAAAAAAGAAAAGAAGTAACAACAGAGGGAGGTTTAAATCTTAATTATAATAAAATTTTTCTTAAAAAAATGATTAAAAAGTTAAAAAAAAATGGCTCAAGAATTAGCTTATTTATTGAGCCAAACTTAAAAGATATTAGTACAGCAAAAGAAATTAATGCAGATTGTATTGAAATACATACTGGAAAAATTTGTAATCTTATTAATAAAAAAAAATTTTACGAAAACGAGATTAAAAAAATAAAAAAAGCTGTTCGTTTTGCATCTAGTTTAGGCTTGGAAGTCCACGCTGGACACGGTCTAACGTTTAAATCAGCTGGAATCATATCTAAAATTAAGCACATTAGTGAGTTTAACATAGGTCATTTTTTAGTTGGAGAGTCTATATTTATTGGATTAAAAAACACAATAAAAAAATTTAAAAAGATCATTTGAATATGAAAATATACGGATCTGGAACTGATATTATCAGAATAGAAAGGGTAAAAAAAATTATTAAAACAAATAAAAATTTTAAAAATAAGATTTTTTCAAAATCTGAAATAAAATTATGTGAACAGAGGAGAAATAATTATTCGTGTTATGCATCAAGATTTGCAGCAAAAGAAGCCTTTTCTAAATCGCTTGGAACCGGTATCTCAAGAGGATTAAGTTTTAAAGAAATTGAAATTAAAAATGACAAATACGGCAAACCTTTTATAAAAGTTTATGGAAATAGCCTTAAAACAGTATATAAGATTACAAAAAGGAAAAAGTTCAAAACATTTCTTTCAATTTCTGATGATAAACCTTTTGCCGTTGCATTTGTTATTTTAACTACTTTATGAAAAAAAATTTTATAAAAGTTGTTTCTGAAAATTTAAAAACCATTTTATATGCTCTTCTTATTGCAGTGCTTATTAGATCGTTATTTTTCCAACCCTTTTACATTCCTTCTTCATCTATGGAACCAACCTTATTAATTGGTGACAGAATCTTCGTATCAAAATATTCCTATGGATATAGCAAGCATTCTTTCCCCTTTAGTCCATCGATCTATAACAAAAGATTGTTAAAGAAAGAACCTAAATATGGAGACCTTGTTGTTTTCAAAACTCCAGCAGATAATAGAACTGATTATATCAAAAGATTAATTGGTCTACCTGGAGATGAAATTCAGTTTAGAAACGGAAAACTTTTTATTAACAATAACGAAATAATTAGAAAGGAAATTAAAATAGTAGAAGAAATTAGATGCGGATCTACTAATATAATTGCTAAAGCTTATGAAGAAACTCTTCCTAATGGTCTTAAACATGTAGCTGTTTACAACAAAAATGGAACAACCCAGAATTCCGATAAATATATAGTGCCTTCAAGTCATTACTTTTTTTTAGGTGATAATAGAGATTGCTCTCGGGATAGTAGGTTTTTAAGTAGCGTTGGATATGTAAGCGATTTAAATTTAGTAGGAAAAGCTAATTTAATTTTCTTTTCAAATGATACCTTGCAAGGAAGCGTTCTGAAATTCTGGAACTGGGGCAACTCTTTGAGAATAAATCGTTTTTTTAAAAAGCTATGAAAAGTAAAAAATTTTTATATTTAGAAAAAGCAATAGGCGTAGATTTCAATGACTTTGAAATATTAAAAACAAGCATGATTCATAAAAGCTATAACAATAATGTTAATAATGAAAAACTTGAATTTTTGGGTGATAGAGTATTAGGATTAATTCTTTCTTATACACTTCTTAAAACTTATCCCGACGAAAAAGAGGGGATTGTTGACAAAAAATTTGCTAATTTGGTAAATAAAAAAACCTGTTACCAAATATCAAAGAAAATAGGCTTAGATAAATATATTCTTGTTGGTGATTCACAAAAAAAACTTGAAAAAAAAAATGAGAAAATTTTAAGTGATGGACTAGAGGCTTTAATTGGTGCTATTTTTTGGGACCAAGGTTTAGAAGTAGCAGAAAAATTTATTAAGAAAAATTGGAAAGAGTTCTTAGATAAGTCTGTTATCACGGTTATTGACTCTAAAACCAAGCTTCAAGAATATAGTTTAAAAAAATACAAACAGTTGCCTAATTATAAAATATATAAACAATCTGGCCCTAAACACAAACCTACATTTAAGGCTGAGGTGGAAATTAAGAACTCAAAAAAATATCTAGGAACAGGTGGTTCAAAAAAAATCGCTGAACAAAATGCAGCTAATAAACTAATCAATGATTTAAAAATATAAAATGAATTGGGAAGACGAAGGATATCTTTTATCTAAAAGAAAATTTAGAGAGAATGCAAATATCATTAATGTATTTACTAATACATTTGGTAAAGTGAGTGGTATCGTATACGGAGGCAATTCAAGAAAAATTAGAAATTATCTCCAAATTTCTAATAAGATTTTTATTTTTTACAATTCAAAAAATGAAAATAAAATTGGATATTTTAAAACTGAACTAGTTGAACCTATTTCACCAAAATACTTTAATGATAAAAAAAGATCTGCTGCATTAATGTCTTTAACATCTTTATTAAATGTTTTATTGCCGGAATCTCAACCATATAGAAACATATATAACTCGTTAGAAAAACTTTTACAAAATCTTTATCAAGATCAATGGATTTTATTATTTATTTATTGGGAATTAAGTTTAATTAAGGAACTTGGTTTTGATACAAATATAAGTAAATTTAATTCAATGAATTATTCAAATAATGAATTAGTTATTGTAGATATCGATAATTCAAAATATCAAATACCATCATTCTTAATTAAAAATGTTATGCCAAAAAGTATTGACAATCATTTAATTAAAAAATCTTTAATTTTTACAAGAAGCATAATGCTAAATAAGTTTTTTTTACCAAACAACTTAAACTTACCAAAATCCAGAGTATTACTTGAGAATTATTTCAATTAGATCTGAGTTTCTTTGCTATATCTAATGCAAAGTATGTGACCATTGCTGAAGATCCTGCTCTTTTAAGAGCAATTAAGCTTTCTAAAACACTATCTTCATTTATTAATTTATTCTTTATACCATTTTTAATAATACTATATTCACCTGAGACTTGGTAAGAGATAACAGGTATCTTAAAATTGTCTTTGATAGTTTTTATAATATCAAGATATGGCATACCAGGTTTGACCATTACCATGTCAGCTCCTTCATTTATATCCATAGCTACTTCTCTGATGGCTTCTTGAGAATTTTTAAAATCCATCTGATAGGTTTTTTTTGTTCCTTTTAATTTATTTTTAGAGCCAACAGCATCTCTAAAAGGACCATAAAAATTAGAAGCGTATTTAACTGCATATGATAAAATTTTAGTGTTTTTAAAATTGTTTTTATCTAAAATCTTTCTTATTTCAGAAACTCTTCCATCCATCATGTCGGATGGAGCAATAATATCACATCCCATTTGAGCCTGAAGCAAAGATTGTTTAGCTAAAATTTTTATCGTTTTATCATTTTCTACATCACCATCTACAAAAATCCCATCATGTCCATGCGAAGTATACGGATCTAGTGCCACATCACACATAGTTCCTATTTCTTTAAAGTTTTTTTTTATTTCTCTTAATGCTTTACAAACTAGATTGTTCTTATTAAGCGACTCTGTACCATAATTATTCTTTTTATTATCAGGGGTGTAGGGAAACAAAGCAACCAATGGTATTTTTAAATTGCATGCTTTTTCTATTACATAACTTAACCTATCTATACTGTAACGATTGACACCTGGCATTGATTTAATAGGCTCAATTTTATTTTTTCCTTCACGAATAAAAATGGGTAGTATCAAATCATCAGTTGAGAGATTGTTTTCTGACACGAGTCTTCTGACCCAGTCACTTTTGCGAACCCTTCTCAATCTTAATTTAGGATATTTGCCAAGTATTTTCATAAATTAAAAATGTTTATACGATGTGACAATTAATATATTATACATTTATAATAAACTAATCTAAAGGAATAGTTAACAGTGAACAACACAAATTTACATAAAGATTTTTACAAAATAGAAAATTTAAAGTTTGATGTATCAAAACTGCAAACTGCTCTTAAAGAAATTTTAAAAATAAAAAAATATGATACAGCGGGTGGCATATCTCATTTTGGTGCGATTTGTTTGAATCAAATTCCAGGTCAGCCAGATTCAATAAAAGGAAATAATGCTAGAGGTGTTTTTTGGACGAAACCAGATCATTCAGGAAAAGAAGCCAAAAGAGATAAGGCGATCAATGAGTCAGCATACACTGAGTTTGTAAAAGACTATGATCACACTTATTTTAAAGAAGTTTACGATAAACTTTCTTCTAAATTTAAACTTGGTAGAGTGAGAATACTTTTAAAGGAACCTAGATCAACATTAAGCTGGCACAGAGACCCCGAACCAAGGTTACACGTTCCAATAATTACAAATCCTGGCTCCATTATGGTCATAGAAGAATTTGCCAAACATTTACCAGCAGATGGATCTGCTTGGATTACTAACAATACTAAATATCACAATGCCTTTAATGGTGGAGAAGAAAACAGAGTGCATCTAGTGGCTTGTGTTTTAGATTACAAATTTAATTAACATTGAATTCATCTTTAAAGAAAATTTGCATTTCGTCTGATCATGCAGGATTTTTTCTAAAAGAATATATTAAATCATATTTAATTAAAAAAGAAATTCCTTTAGTAGATCTTGGTCCATATAAAGCCAGTTCAGTAGATTATCCTGACTATGCAAAAAAAATTGCCAGAAGAGTTGCTTCTAAAAGAAGCGAAATTGGTATTTTGGTATGTGGTTCAGGCACTGGAATGGCAATTTCTGCAAATAAAACTAAGGGAATAAGGGCTGCTGTCTGCTATAACGCCAAATCTACACGTTTGTCCAGACAACATAATAATGCTAATATCATAGCTCTAGGATCAAGATTAATAAAAAAAGATGAAGCTATGAAACTGATTAAAATTTTTCTTAAAACAAAGTTTGAAGGCGGGCGACATCTTAGAAGAGTTAAAAAAATTTAAACAAGATGTCAAAATTTGTAAAATATTCCTCTAACGATTATCAGAATTTTTTTGATAGCGACTTATCAAATTCAGATCCAGATTTGTATAATTCAATAAAGTTAGAACTTCAAAGACAACAACAACATATAGAACTTATAGCTTCTGAAAATATTGTCTCAAAAGCAGTGTTAGATGCACAGGGATCAATAATGACAAACAAATATGCTGAGGGTTATCCTTCTAAAAGATATTATGGAGGATGTGAGTTTGTCGACAAAGCAGAAGAATTAGCTCTAGATAGAGTAAAAAAATTGTACAATTGTAAATATGCAAACGTTCAACCACACTCGGGTGCTCAAGCCAATGGAGCTGTATATTTAGCGCTTTTAAATCCTGGAGACCCAATACTTGGTATGAGCTTAAATTCAGGTGGACATTTAACACATGGTGCTAAAGTTTCAATTTCTGGGAAATGGTTAAAATCATTTCACTATGATGTGAATAAAGAAACTGGCCTAATCGATTATTCTGAAGTTGAAAAGTTAGCGAAGGAGCATAAACCAAAACTTATTATTGCTGGCGGTAGTGCTTACTCAAGAATAATAGATTTCAAAAAATTTAGAGAAATTGCTGATAGTGTTAATGCATTTTTCATGGTTGATATGGCACACTTTTCAGGATTAGTTGCAGGAAAAGGCTACCCAAATCCTGTTGAATATGCCGATGTTGTTACATCAACAACTCATAAAGTTTTAAGAGGTGCTAGGGGTGGAATTATTTTAACCAATAGAGAGGATTTAATTAAAAAGATTAATTCAGCAGTGTTTCCAGGATATCAAGGCGGACCATTAATGCACGTTGTTGCCGCTAAAGCGGTGGCTTTTCAGGAAGCTTTAAAACCTTCATTTAAAGATTATATTAAATCTGTTCTTGCGAATGCTAAAATTTTATCTGAAACTTTAAAATCAAATGGATTTAAAATTTTTTCCGGAGGTACAGACACTCATTTAATGCTAGTTGATCTAAGACCATTCAAAGTTACAGGTAAAGCAGCTGAAATTAGTTTATGTAAGGCTAATATTACATGTAATAAAAATGGAATACCTTTTGATACAGAGAAAATGACAGTTACTTCCGGTATTAGACTTGGTTCACAAGCAGCGACAACTAGAGGATTTGGATTAAATGAATTTAAAAAAGTTGGTGAGTTAATTACTAAAGTTATAAAAGGCTTAGCCCAAGATCCAAATAATAATAGCGCAGTAGAATCAGAAGTAAGAAAAGAAGTAATTGAACTTTGTTCAAAATTTCCTATATATAATCATTTATTAAAAAACTAAATTATGCTTTGTCCATTTTGTAGAGAAAAAGATACATCAGTAGTTGACTCTAGACCTACAGAGGATGGCACAGCTATTAGACGAAGAAGAAGCTGTACTTGTGGAGGCGGTCAAAGATTTACAACGTTTGAAAGAGTTCAATTTAGAGAGTTAACTGTCATTAAAAAGAATGGTCGTAAATCTCCTTTTGATAGAGAAAAGTTAGCTAAATCACTTTTTATTGCCTTAAAAAAAAGACCTATAGATAGTGAAACTATTGAAAAACTTATTTCAAAAATATCTAGAGAACTTGAAGAAATGGGTCAGCCAGAAATTCAATCAAGCATTATTGGAAAAATGGTTATGGAGAGCTTAAAAGATTTAGACAAAATCGCTTATATAAGATTTGCTTCTGTATACACAAATTTCAAAGAGGTTGAAGAATTTGAGGAATATATAGGCAAATTACATGTTAAATCAAAAAAGTGACTCTTTATTAAAAGAGTCGAGATTTATTAAATTAGCTTACGAGCAAGCAAAGATTAATTTAGGATCTACAGGCACCAATCCTTCTGTAGGATGTATTGTAGAAAAAAATGGTTCTGTTATTTCTTCGGCTTATACTTCTTTAAAGGGACGACCTCATGCTGAATTTAATGCTCTAAATAAAAATATAAATTTCAAAGATTCAAATATATATATTTCATTAGAACCATGCTCTCATTACGGCAAAACACCTCCATGTACAAAAATTATAATAAAAAACAAAATTAAAAAAGTTTTTTTTTCAATATTTGATTTAGATAAAAGATCAAAAAAAAAGTCTTTATATAAACTTAGAAAAAAAAATATTTTTGTTAAAAATAGAATTAATGAGAAATACGGTAAAAAATTTTATGAGAGTTATTATTTAAATAAAAAAAAGAAACTTCCATATCTAGATGCAAAAATTGCCATTTCTAAAGATTATTTTACAAAAAGCAGTTCATCAAAATGGATTTCAAATAAACAATCTAGAGTTATAGCTCATCTGATTAGATCAAATTATGATTGTATAATGTCTACATCTAAGTCCATTAATGATGACAATTCTGAACTAAATTGCCGAATAGAAGGATTAGAAAAAAAATCACCTACAGTTGTGATAATTGACAGAAATTTTAAGTTAAGAAAGAATTTAAAAATTATAAAAAACAAATTAAATAGAAAAATATACATTTTAACTTCTAAGAAAAATAAAGCTAAGGAGTTATTTTTTAGAAGGAAAGGTATAAAAATAATTAAAGTTGATAAAATGTCATCTTACAATGACTATTTACATATTTTATACTTACTAAATAAATTAGGAATATCTAGGATTCTTTTAGAAAGCGGTCTCAATATTCTTAATTTTTTTTTAAAAGTTAAAATGATCAACAATTTGTATATTTTTAAAAACAATTATAAATTGGGCAGCAAAGGTATAAATTACGACAATTCAAATAGTCTTAAAAAAATTAAACTAAAAAATAAAAGAGTAAATGTGTACTTAAACGGAGAGTCACTTTATAAAATAAAAATTAATTAATGTTTAACGGTATTATTTATAATCAAGGATTAATTAAAAGGTTAAAAAAAAATCCTAAATACGTATCTGGTAGCTTAGTTTTAGAGATTGATTCTAATATAAAGTTAAAAAAATCTGATATAGGTGAGTCAGTTTCTTGTGATGGAGTGTGTTTAACACTAATAGGTATTGGAAAAAAATCTTTCTTTTTTTACCTCTCAAAAGAAACTCTTAAAAGATCAAATTTTAGAAATGCGAAGATAGGAAATTACATTAATATTGAAAAATCTTTAAATCATGGACAAAAAGTTTCTGGTCATTATGTTCAAGGACATGTGGATACAACATCTAAAATTAAAAAAATTAAAATAATTCAAAAAACTTGGGTTATAGATTTTGAGATTAAAAATAATTTTAATAAATATTTAGTAGAAAAAGGTTCAATTTCTGTTAATGGTGTGTCCTTAACAATATCTAAATTAACCAAAAGAGGTTTTCAGATTAATGTGATACCTCATACTTTAAAACTAACAAATCTTGTTAAATTAAAAAAAGGAGATTTAGTAAATATTGAATTTGATATTTTTAGTAAATATTTATTGAATTTTACAAGTTAAATGAAAAATACGTCACTTTCTTCAATTAAAGAAATTATTAAAGATGCCAGAAAAGGTAAAATGTTTATTTTGGTAGATGATAAAAATAGAGAGAATGAAGGAGATTTGATAATACCTGGATCAAAATGCAATTCTAAAAATATTAATTTTATGGCAAAACATGGTCGTGGTTTAATATGCCTTGCTTTGACAAAAAAACAAGTTGAGAGATTATCTTTACCGCTTATGTCAAGTGTCAACCAAGCGCGAATGCAAACTGCCTTCACAGTTTCAATAGAGGCAAAAAAAGGTATTTCTACTGGAATTTCAGCTTTTGATCGGGCAAAAACTATTAAAGTAGCAATCAATCCTAAGTCAAAAAAAAAAGACATAGTTTCTCCTGGACATGTTTTTCCATTGGTTTCAAGAAGTGGTGGTGTTTTAGAGAGAGCAGGTCATACAGAAGCTTCAATAGATATATCAAAGCTTTCTAAGTTAAATCCCAGTGCCGTTATATGTGAAGTCATGAATGAAGATGGAAGAATGGCTAGATTTGATGATTTAATGAAATTCTCTAAAAAACACAAACTTAAGATTGCTAGTATAGAAGATTTAATTTCATATAGGGTAAAAAATGAACAACTAATAAAGAATATTTCTAGTAAATCCTTTAACATAAAAAAATTTGGAAAATTTGAACTTAAACTTTTTGAAAATAAAATGGACAAATCAGAACATTATGCTTTGATAAAAGGAAAAATTAAATCGTCTAAACCAATTAGAGTAAGAGTTATTTCAACTAATATACTGAATAATATGATAAATTTTAACCAAAATATATTAAAGAAATCATTAGGCTATCTTTCTAAATTTAACAATTATGTTTTAATAATTATTAAAGACCAAAATTTAAATTCTATTAAAAAAGATATACAGAAAAGCAACAATACATTGAGATATTATGGGATTGGAGCTCAAATTATTAAAGACCTAAAAATTAAAAGTATGATATTAGTATCTCGCTCTAAAAAGAAAATTATAGGTTTGGAGGGTTTTGGTATTAAAATATCTAAACAAGAGATTATTAAATGAAAAAAAAGATTAAAATTTTAATTGTAAGATCTTCATATAACGACACATCTAGATTATATAGTAGTGCTTGCAATAAACTGTCAGATTTTAACAATATATCTTTTATAACAAAAAATGTTTCAGGTGCTTTTGAAATTCCTGTCGCTATTTCTAGAAATATTAAAAAATTTGATGGTTTTATTGCTATAGGATCCATCATCAAGGGAGAAACTCCAAATTTTAATTTTATTTCTGAAGCCATTACTCGTGGTATAATGAATCTATCCATTACGCATAGAAAACCTATAGGAAATGCCGTACTAACTTGTTTAAATAAAGAGCAAGCTATTAAGAGATTTGATAAAGGTAAAGAGGCGGCTGAAGCAGTTATTAGTGTTTTAGATGATTAAAAAAGATAAACAGTCATCAACTCCAAGAATAAAAATTATTCAAAAACTATATAGCAATCTTTTGAATCCTGATGAAAAGATATTCTTTCCAAAAAGTCAGTATAAAAAATTTATGAAGGATGTTGTTACCGGAACTCTTGAAAGAAAAGAGCTTATTGAAGAGACTATATTAAAGCACCTAACGGATGATATTAATCTTAAAAAGACAGACAAGATATTAAAAATCATTATATTTGCTGCTGTTTTTGAACTTATTTTCAAACTCAATAATCCTAAAAATGTTATAATTGCTGAATATGTAAGATCTTCTGAGTTTTTTTTAGAAGAAGCCCAAATAAAATATCTTAATGCGATTTTGGACAAAATCTCAAAAAAAGTAAGATAAAATAACAAAAAATTAGCTTGCCTTTTTTTATTTTATTTGGCAATTTGCGTGCTTTATCAAATTATGCAGTCAGTTTTTGAATTATTATATTTAATTGTTTTTTCAGGCATTATTGCTGTAGCTTATAGTTACTTATTATCTAATCAAATATTATCATCAAGCCCAGGAAACAATAAAATGCAAGAAATTGCACAAGCGATTCAAATTGGTGCAAAAGCATACTTAAATCGACAGTATAAAACTATAGCCATCGTTGGAGTTATAGTTCTTATAATTGTTACTTACTTTTTTAGTTTTCTAGTTGGCGTAGGATACTTTATTGGCGCTTTCTTATCTGGAGTAGCAGGTTATGTTGGAATGTTAATTTCTGTCAAAGCAAATGTAAGAACCGCTGAGGCATCAAGAAAAAGTTTACAAGATGGATTAACTATTGCATTTAAATCTGGTGCTATTACTGGTTTGCTAGTCGCTGGTTTAGCTTTATTAGCAATAACTGTTTATTATATAATTTTAGTAAATTCTAATGTTGACAACAGAGAAATAATTAATGCTCTTGTGGCCTTAGGATTTGGAGCATCGTTAATATCAATTTTTGCAAGATTAGGTGGAGGAATTTTTACAAAGGGTGCAGATGTAGGAGCTGATTTAGTTGGAAAAGTTGAAGCAGGTATACCCGAAGACGACCCAAGAAACCCAGCAGTAATCGCTGATAACGTGGGTGATAATGTAGGTGATTGTGCAGGAATGGCTGCAGATCTTTTTGAAACCTACGCAGTTACTATTGTAGCCACAATGGTTTTATCTTCAATTTTTTTCCCAAATGATCCCAATATGATGATTTATCCTTTATCTATTGGAGCGTCTTGTATATTTACAACAATAATTGGAACTTGGTTTGTAAGACTGGGCAAAAGCAAAAACATTATGGGGGCTTTGTACAAAGGATTTATAGCAACTGCTATTTTATCTCTAATTATTTTTTATCCTGTAACAGATTCAGTAATTGGTTTGGATAATGTTTTTACTACTGAAAATAATTCATTCTCTGGATTCAGTCTTTATATTTGTGGTGTTGCCGGACTTGTTATAACAGGATTAATTATTTGGATAACCGAGTATTATACTGGAACAAACTATAGACCGGTAAAAAGCGTAGCAAATTCATCTAAAACTGGTCATGGAACTAATGTTATTCAAGGTTTAGCGGTATCTATGGAGGCAACAGCTATACCGGCTTTGATTATTGTAGTTGGAATTCTATTTACAAATCATTTAGCTGGTTTGTTTGGAATTGCTATAGCTGTAACTTCTATGTTGGCACTTACTGGCATGGTAGTCGCTTTAGATGCTTATGGTCCGGTTACTGATAATGCTGGCGGAATTGCAGAAATGTCTAAATTACCAAAAAACGTTAGAAAAACTACTGATGCGTTAGATGCTGTAGGCAATACAACAAAAGCTGTTACTAAGGGTTATGCTATAGGCTCTGCAGGATTAGGTGCTTTAGTATTATTTGCTGCGTATACTGAAGACATCAAGTTTTTTTCAACCGTTAAAGGTTCAACTCTAGAAAATATAAGTGTTAGTTTCGATTTATCTAATCCATTTGTTGTAATTGGATTGCTTGTGGGTGGAATGCTTCCATATCTGTTTGGTTCTATGGGCATGCAAGCAGTTGGTAGAGCAGGTGGTGCTGTTGTAATAGAAGTTAGAAGACAATTTAAAAAAATACCAGGCATCATGAAAGGAAAGAGAAAACCTGATTACGGAAAATTAGTTGACCTACTAACTAAAGCAGCAATAAAAGAAATGATAATACCTTCATTGCTTCCTGTGTTATCTCCTATTGTTTTATATTTTATAATTTTACCTATTGGAGGAATTGAGGCTGCATTGTCATCCTTGGGAGCCATGCTTCTTGGGGTAATCGTCACTGGGTTATTTGTTGCTATATCTATGACAGCTGGTGGTGGTGCGTGGGATAATGCAAAAAAATATATTGAAGATGGCAATTTTGGAGGCAAAGGTTCCGAGGCGCATAAAGCTGCAGTTACAGGCGACACTGTAGGCGACCCTTATAAAGACACTGCGGGTCCAGCAGTTAATCCAATGATTAAAATTACAAATATTGTTGCTCTATTATTATTAGCTGTAATAGCTCATTAAAACTTTTTCTTTCCATACATTTTTTGTTTTACGCTAGAAAGAAACTTCCCAACAAAACTTTGTTTTGAGATTTCATTCTTAGTTTCAGCTTTAGAAAAAGCAACTTTATTCATATCTTCTTTTTTATAAAGTTTCTTATTTTTAAGAATTCCATACTTGTCAAAACTTAATTCGAGAACATTATTTTCTTTAAGTACATTTTGTCCTAATTTATGTAATTTTCCCTTAGATAAAGTTCTTTGAAAATATATCCATTTATTAGGGTAAGTGATTGATGTTAAATGAGGATTTCCAATTAAATTAACTACGTCATTTTTGTTGGTTTTATTAACTATTAAAACTTTTTCTCTATTTTCTAAAAAGTTTATACCATGTACTTTTTTGGGCTCTTGCAATTGGCAATGTGTTAGAATAATAAAAATATTAATAATACAAATTATATAAATATGTTTGCTTTTTATAATCGGCATAATAACAATCTTTACAACAAATTAGTTGAATTATCACGTAATATTTTTTTTTATAGAGATTTAAAACTAAAAGACAACTTTGAAACTCGAGTAATACTTATTTTTTTTCATTTTTCAGTAATTTTGCTAAAATTTAAGAAAAATAGTAATAGCAAGTTTCCTCAAAAAATATTTGATAATGTTTTTCTAAATATAGAGTATCATTTAAGAGAATTAGGTCACGGCGATGTAGTTGTAAACAAACAAATGAAAACACTTAACAAAATTTTTTATAACATCTTGTTAAAAATGGAGATCAATAATGATAATAAGTTAATTTTAAAAAGGAATATAATTAATGAGCATTTTATTTTAAATGATAACAATAATTCTAAAATAGCAAGTAAATTAGAGGACTATTATGGAAATTTTTGCAACTTTTGCTTTGAATTAGAAGATGAAATTATGTTAAAAGGACAGATAAATTATAAATATTAATTTTATGGCTGTACCAAAACGAAAAACATCTAAGTCGAGAAGAAACCAAAGAAGATCACACCATAAGGTTTCTGCTATAAATGTGATTGAAGATAAAAAAAGCGGTGAATATAGGCTGTCACATCATATAGATTTAAAAACCGGTTATTACAACGGCAAAAAAATTTTAGACGTATAACAATAATTTTGAAATGAATAATAAAGTCGTAATTGCTATTGATGCAATGGGAGGTGAAAATGCACCAAAAAAAAATATAGAAGGTCTTGGTTTATTTTTAAAACAAAACAAAAATAAGGAAGACTTTTATTTTAAAATTTACGGAGATGAGAACAAGATAATAGAAGAATTAAATAAAAATAATATAAACAAAGATAAAATAGAAATTTTAAACACCCTAACTGTAGTATCAGACGATGAAACACCACTAACTGCTATAAAAAACTCTAAAAATAGCAGTATGTGGAATTCAATTAATTCACAAATAGATGATGGTGCGCACATATCTTTATCTGCAGGAAATACAGGGGTCTTGTTTGTAATATCAAGGATGCTTTTAAAAACTATAGACAAAGTTAATAAACCTGCTCTCGCTGGAATATGGCCAACAAAAAAAGGTGTCAGTGTTGTTTTAGATTTGGGTGCAAATATTGAATGCGATGAAAATAATTTAGTAGATTTTTCAGAAATGGGTTCTGCTCTCTATAAATCTTTGTACGGTGATGAAAAACCAAAAGTTTCGTTGCTTAATATTGGCTCAGAAGAAATTAAAGGGACTGAAATAATTAAAAAAGCTCATTCTAAACTTAAAGAACTAAGTGATTATGGAGATTTTGAATTTACTGGTTACATAGAGGGAAATCAAATTTTTGATGGAAATAGTAATATTATAGTTACGGACGGATTTACAGGAAATGTAGCTTTAAAAACCGCTGAAGGAACAGCAAAGTTTCTTACTGACTCACTTAAAGAATCATTAATGGAAAATTTTTTATCAAAGTTTTCTTTAATCTTTTCTTACTTCTCACTTAAAAAATTTAAAAAAAAACTTGATCCTAGAAAATATAATGGTGCAATTTTTTTAGGACTAAAAGGACCTGTTGTTAAAAGCCACGGGTCAACCGATGCCATTGGCTTTTATCATTCTATCGATCTTTGTTACAGAATTATTAAAGGAGATCTGATGAATAAAATAAAAAATAATTTAAAGCATATAGATGCCAAAAATTAAAAGAGAAAATATAAGTAAAAAACAAATATGTGAAGAATTAAATAAAAGGTTTGGTTTGCCTAAACTTTATATAGAAAATTTTTTTAATGATACTATAGAACTATTAATAAAAAGTCTTAAAAATGATGCACTTATTAAAATAGATAATTTTGGCACATTTAGAAAAATAAAAAAAAAGAAAAGATTTGGAAGGAATCCGAAAACGAAAGTTGAGTATGAAATCAAACCACGAAATACTGTGTCTTTCAAGGTTTCTGATATTTTAAAAAAAAAGATTAACAATGTCTAAAAACAATTTTATTAGTATTAGTGAACTAGCAATAAAACTTAATCTTATAAATAAAAAAAATGGAAAGCCTTCAACTCATACAATAAGATTTTGGGAGAGTCAGTTCAGACAGTTAAAACCTACAATTTTGTCAGGAAACAGAAGATACTATTCAATTAAAGATGTAGAAAAAATAAGTTTGATTAAATATCTTTTAAAAGATCAAGGTTTGACAATTAATGGGGCAAAGAAAGTCTTAAATAGCAATATTAATAATCTTGACGATTTTAATTCATCAAGTATAAAAGCAGCATACTTTAAAAAGGAAATAAAAATTAAATCTAGAGAGTTGTTAAAAAGAATTAAAGGATTAAAAAAATAAATGGCTAAAAAATCACATCAAAAAGTTCGACTAGTTCCAGAGTCCAAACCTGATAGTTCTTTTTTTTACTATGTAAAAAAACCAACCAAAGGTGAAAAAGTAAAAAATAAACTAAAGCTTAAAAAATATAATCCATCAACAAGAAAGCATGAATTCTTTGTTGAAAAGAAGTTACCACCTCACAGTAAGTAGATTATTTTTTTTTGAAATTTCTAAACTCGTAATCAATATAGGCAGCTATTATAGATTTCCAAATTTTAAGAGTGATCTTAGGATCTATTTTGTTTTTTTGAGACTTTTTCTTAATTCTTTTAAGGATAATCTTTATCCTTTTTTTATCGACAATTTGATTTTTGTAAGTTTTGGAACTAAGAATTTTATTTACAAGCAAAGTTCGCTTTTTAAATATTACGAGCAATTTATCATCTAATTTATCTAATTTTTTTCTTACTTTTATTATGTTTTTGTTTTTCATAGCGACATTATTATTATATTCATTTTTGAATTAATTTATATACTTTCTTGATGATAAGATTTTCTAATGAAAGACTAAACCAAGTGTTTTTATCATGGATAATAACTCTTATTTTATTAATTATTTTAATGATAATAGTTGGGGGTCTGACACGATTGACTGACTCTGGGTTGTCTATTACCCAGTGGCAACTTTTTTCAGGAATTTTACCACCCTTTAATCAAGCTGACTGGATATACTATTTTAATTTATACAAAGAAATTCCTGAATATAAGTTACAAAATTTTTCAATGACAATGCATGACTTTAAAATAATATTTTGGTGGGAATGGGCACATCGTTTTCTTGGTAGAATAATTGGATTAGTTGCTTTATTACCTTTAATATATTTTTCTTTTAAAATTGAAATAAAAAAACTTTATAATTTATATTTGGTATTTTTATTAATTTGCTTTCAGGGGTTTATGGGTTGGTATATGGTTTCAAGTGGATTAGTAGATAAAGTTGATGTGAGCCATTATAGACTTTCAGCACATTTATTAATTGCTTTTGTTATACTTTCTTGTTTAGTCTGGTGTTTCCTAAATTTAAATAACAATTTAAATAAAAATTTTTTTTTAAATAAAACGGATTCAATTTCAATAAAGATTTTAATTTTTTTAGCTTTTTTACAAATTATTCTAGGCGCTTTTGTTTCAGGTTTAGATGCCGGGAAAATTTATCAAACATGGCCTTTAATGAACACCTCTTATTTTCCTAATGATGTAGTCATTAAAGACTATAAAGATTTTTTTAATTTTGGTGACAGAAGCATTGTACAATTTATTCATCGAAATGTTGCCTATGTAATTTTTTTTCTAACTATCTATATTGGTTATTTTATTAAAAAAACAAACAGGATTTATTTGTACAAAGCTTACTTTTATTTATTAGTTTTTATACTTTTGCAAATATTTTTAGGTATTTTGGCATTATTAACTGATCTAAATATAATAGTTGCTTCTATGCATCAAATTTCGAGCATAATTTTAATAATTTTAACTATAAATTTTTATTATAAATCTATTAATTAATTGACTTTATTAAATTTTGTGAGTATTTATCGCCCTAATTAAAATGACACCCTTTATTAAAAAGAAAGAAATAAGAAACAATTGGTATTTAATAAATGCCGAAAATGCAGTTGTGGGAAGATTGGCTGCTTACATATCAAATGTATTAAGAGGAAAAAACAAACCGACTTATAATAAACACATGGATAACGGCGACTTCGTTATAGTAACAAATATTAACAAAATGAAATTTACTGGTAAAAAATTAACAAATAAAATATATTATAAACACACTGGCCATCCTGGAGGCATAAAGCAAACTACTCCTAGAATTCTAAAAGACAGAAGCAAAACACAAGATATTCTTAGGTTAGCAGTTCAAAGAATGTTGCCTGGAGGTCCTTTAGCCAAGAAACAATTATCTAAATTAAAAATGTATATTGGTGACCAACATCCTCACGATATACAAAAACCTGAAGTGGTAGATTTTTCAAAATTAAATTCAAAAAATACAAGAAAAAATTAATGGACAATCTACAATCAGATTTAACAGCCAACATAAAAAAAAAGAAAATTAAATTAAACTTCACTGAAGGAAAATACGCAACAGGAAGAAGAAAAAAATCTATAGCAAAAGTTTGGGTTAAGAAGGGTTCTGGAAATATATTTGTAAATGGAATGAAAATGAACGAGTATTTTAAAAGACCAGTTCATCAAATTATTGTGACACGACCACTTGAAGTTTCAAAATCATTGAGCTCTTATGACGTCAAGTGTTCAGTTAAAGGCGGTGGTTTGTCAGGTCAAGCAGGTGCAATAATTCATGGACTATCAAGAGCTTTGGTTAGTTTTGACCATAATCTAAAGAAAGATTTGAAGAAAGAAAAATTGACGACCAGAGACTCGAGAGTCGTTGAAAGAAAAAAATACGGCCATAGAAAAGCAAGAAGAAGCTTCCAGTTTTCTAAAAGATAAATCATTTAATTTCTTCTTTTTAACATCAATGATATAAATAATAATGGCTATCAAAAAAATAAATATTGCTATTGCAGGAGCAACAGGTTTTGTAGGTTTGGACTTAGTTAAAATACTTTCTAAGCATCCGAAAGTTAACTTAACAAATCTTTGTGCTACAAAAAATTTGGGAAAAAATATTCAATTTTTTGATAAAAGCATCAAAAAAAAACTTCCAAAAATATCAAATTTAAAAAAAGTAGATTGGTCTCAAATTGATGTTTTATTTTTATCACTACCTAATGGAGAAGCACAAAAACTTGTAAAAAAGTTATTCAAATACAAAAAAATTAAGTTCATTGATTTATCAGCTGATTTTAGGATTAAAAAACCAAATATATACAAAGCTTGGTACGGAATAAATCACTCAGCAAAACACTTGATAAAAGATTCTACATATTCCATCTCAGAATTTTCTAGAGATAAATTAAAAAAATTTAGAATTATTGCAAATCCCGGTTGTTATCCAACCTCTATCCAGCTGGCGCTTATGCCTTTAATAAAAAAAAATTTGATTAACAAAAAAAATATAATAATAGACTCAAAGTCAGGATATTCTGGAGCTGGAAAGGGATTTAAAACTAAGTTTAAGCATAAAAATTTTTTTTCATCTATCCAAGCGTATAAAACTAATATGCATAGACATATGTCTGAATTGGATCAAGAATTTGATAACATTAAGAAAGGTAAAATTGAATATAGTTTTAATCCACATATCCTTCCTTTTTTTAGGGGCCTATTGTCTTCTGTACATTTAGAGCTAAAAAAAAATATTAAAATTAATACAATATACAAGGCATTAAAAAACTTTTATAAAGACAACACTTTCATAAAAATTGTTAAAATTAATAAGCCATTAGGAACGGGTAACGTAATTAATACTAATTATTGTGAAATTTCAGTATGTCAAGGAAGAGACAAAAATCGCATTGTTGTTTTTTCAGCAATAGATAATTTAATAAAAGGAGCTTCAGGCCAAGCAGTACAAAATATGAATCTTTTATTCAATTTTAAAGAAAGTATGAGTCTTAAATGAAATTTATCGTAATATTGTCAATTTTTTTCCTCATTTCTTGCTCTACTGGAAAAAAGGTTTTTATTTGTGGTGATAGAGAATGCATAAACAAAAAAGAAGCTGAGACTTATTTTGCTGAGAACCTTTCATTAGAAATTAAAGTTTATAAAGATGAAAAAGTCAAAACTTATGATTTAGTTAAATTAAATACGAATGATAATTTTGAAAAAGATAATTTAAATAATAAAGCTAAGACTGATCCAAGAATATTATCTAAAAAAGAAAAAGAGATTATCAAAAAGAAACTTGCTGATGAGAAAAAATTAGTTAAATTGAGAAAAAAACAAGAGAAAGAAAAACTAAAAAATTTAAAAAAAATTAAAAATAAAAATCAAATCGAGCAAAAAAAAAATGCTAAATTAAAGTTAAAAGAAGAAAAGAAAAAATTACAAGAAGAAAATAAACTAGTTAAAGCTAGAAAAGATACTTTTAAAGAAAAGAAACTTGTAAAAGAAACTAAAAAAGATAAAGTTGACAAAGAAATTAACAAACAAGTTGTTCAATATGAAGAGATTTGTTCTCTTTTAAATAAATGTGAGATAGATGAGATTTCTGACTTTTTGATGAAAGTTGGAAAAAATAAAGATTATCCAAATCTTTCTATAGAGTGAAAATATGAATAAAAAGAATATAAANATAGCTATTATNGGTTTGGGAACTATAGGATCTTATCTTTATAAATATTTACTAAAAAAGAGAAATTTACTGAGAAAAAAAACTAGTATTGCCCCTAATGTAATTTTCGTATCTGCAAAGAATAAACAAAAGAAAAGAGGTATAAATATTCCAAAATCAAAATGGCTTGGAAATTATCTGGATGCAGCTAGCCATCCTAAAGTTGATATTGTGGTTGAATTAATCGGAGGTTCTGATGGAGCTGCCAAAAAGTTGGTTTTTGCTGCTTTAAAAAATAAAAAACATGTTGTAACTGCTAATAAAGCTCTAATTGCTAAACATGGTGACAAATTATCAAAAATTGCTGAGAATAATAAAGTTAATTTAGAATTCGAAGCNGCAGTGTGTGGGGGNGTTCCAATTGTCAGATCTTTAAAGGAAGGGTTAATAGCTAATTCTATACAAAAAATTTATGGTATATTTAATGGTACTTCAAATTTTATTCTTTCCTCTATGGACAAACAAAATATTGAATACAAATCAGCATTACAAAAGGCAAAACAACTTGGATATGCGGAATCTAATCCTATTTCAGATATTAATGGTCAAGATGTAGCTTCTAAGTTAGAAATTTTAACTTCGCTATGTTTTAATTCTTATATTAATAATAAAGACATACATTTAGAAGGAATAAATAATATTGATCACATAGACATATCAAATGCCAACTTGTTAGGTTATAAGATTAAATTAATTGGAATATCAGAGTTTAAAGATAACAAAATAACACAACGTGTTCATCCCTGTTTAATCAAGAAAGACTCATATATCGCAAAAATAGATGGTGTTTTAAATGCCGTTATTATTGAGGGAAAACCNGCAGGACAAACAGTNATTCAAGGTGAGGGAGCTGGCCCAGAACCAACTACATCCGCTTTAATCTCTGATATCTCATCTATAATGCGNGGAAACATAAAATTTCCATTTGTAATACCTTACAAAAAAAGAAGATCATTAAGATTTGAAAAAATTAATAGTAAAAATTTTTCATCTTATTTAAGATTGGAAGTAGTTGATAAACATGGAGTTCTTTCAAATATCACAAAAATATTGGCAAAAAATAGTGTTTCAATTAAAAGGTTAATTCAAAGTCCGTATAACTCCAAAAAGTACTCATCTATAACAATAATTACTCATGAGTCTAAAGATGATAAACTGACTAAAATAGTTACTCAGTTAAGTAAGAAAAATTTCATTTTAAAAAAACCAAAATTGATTAGAATAGAAAATATTTAATGAGTTTAAGTATTAATCTATTAAACAAATTTGTTTTAGCTACAGAAAAAGCGGCTTATGGAGCTTCTTTATTTATAGGTAAAGGTGATAAAATCGCTGCGGATAAGGGTGCGGTTGATTTAATGAGAAAAGAATTAAATAAAATTGAAATGAAAGGCACTGTTGTTATTGGAGAAGGTGAAATGGACGAAGCACCAATGCTATATATAGGAGAAAAGGTTGGTACTAATAAGGGTGAGGAAATAGATATTGCAATCGATCCTTTAGAAGGCACAAATTTTGTAGCAAAAAATCTTCCTAACTCATTCTCTGTTCTTGCAGCAACAAAAAAAGGAAACCTTTTGTCTGCACCAGACACTTATATGGAGAAGATAGCAGTAGGTTCAAATTTGCCTCCTAATTTATTAGATTTAGATAACAGTGTCGAAACTAACATTAAGATTTTAGCTGAAGCAAAAAATATTAAACCAGATCAACTAAATGCTTGTTTGTTAGACCGTCCCAGACATAAAAAAATAGTAGAAAGTTTAATAAAGATGAAAGTTAATATTAATTTTATATCTGACGGCGATGTCAGTGGTGCCATATCAGTAATAGATNAAAATTCAAAGAACGACATTTATTTAGGTATTGGAGGAGGTCCAGAGGGAGTACTAGCAGCAGCTGCTTTAAGTTGTTTAGGAGGACAAATTCAAACAAGATTAGTTCTAGATGAAGAACAGAAGAAAAGAGCTCATAAACTCGGAATAAAGGATATTAACAAAAAATATAATATTGAAGAAATTGTAAAAGGTGACGTAATTTTTTGTGCCACTGGAATTACCGATGGAGATTTAGTTAAAGGTATTGTAAATAATTCAGATAGTTTTTCAGCAACAACCTTTGTTTTNCATAAAGATTCAAAAACAAATAAAAAAGTTACAAATTTACACAAAAAATGAACTTTAATTCTTTAACAGGAAAAAGTTGGATTCTTAAAAAATTTGACAGCAANGATCTTAATTATTTTAAAGATAATTTTTTTTTAGATGAGATTACNTCTAAATTATTAGCTATAAGAAAGGTTAAAAAAGAAAGTGTAAAAAACTTTTTAAACCCAACAATAAAAAATATTTTACCAAATCCTCTCAAGTTGAAAGGAATGGATTTAGCTGTACAGCGTACATGCCAAGCGATAACAAACAAAGAAAAAATAGGAATTTTTGGTGACTATGATGTTGATGGTGCTACATCTACTGCATTATTAGGTAATTTCTTTAAAGTTATAAAACATGACTTTANTATTTATATCCCTGATAGAAAAAGTGAAGGATACGGGCCTAACGAAAAAGGTTTCAAAAAACTAATTGACGGTGGTTCNAAACTAATTTTTACAGTTGATTGTGGCACATTATCATTCAGACCTATAAANTTTGCAAAATCATTAAATACTGATGTTATAGTCCTAGATCATCACCAATCAGATGTTAAACTTCCAGAGGCTTTTTCAATCGTAAATCCAAATAGATTAGATGATACTTCGGAACTTAATTATTTATGCGCTGCTGGTGTTTGTTTCATGTTTCTTGTAGCTTTAAATCGNAAATTAAGAGANGATAACTGGTTTCTTAAAAATGACATTAAAGAACCAAATCTCATTAATTACTTAGACCTAGTTTCATTAGGTACAGTTTGCGATGTTGTTCCATTAGTAGGATTAAATAGAGCTATTGTTAAACAAGGATTAAAAATTTTAAAAAGTAAAAAAAATTTAGGATTAAAAACTTTATTTGAATATTGTAAAATTGAAACCACTCCCTCATCTTATCATTTAGGTTATGTTATAGGGCCAAGAATTAATGCTGGNGGAAGAGTAGGAAAATGTTCGCATGGTGCTGAATTGTTATTAAGTACTGATTCAAGAAAAACTTTTAAACTGGTTTCTGACCTTGATGGGTTTAATAATGAGAGAAAAGATTTAGAAAATAATTTACTAAATAGTTTGAACAGCTCAATATCCAAAAATCTTTGTGACTCTGTAATTGTTTTAACAGGTAATAATTGGCACGAAGGAATAATTGGAATCATTGCTTCAAAAATTAAAGACAAGTTCAACAAACCGACAATTATTATCTCAATAGATAATAATATTGGTAAAGCCTCGGCTAGATCAGTGGTTGGTTTTGACATTGGAAAGGCTATTATTAGCGCAGTCCAAGATAAGATTTTAATTAAAGGCGGCGGACATAAAATGGCTGGCGGCTTTACAATTAATATAAATCAGATTGATAGTTTTAAATCATTTATAAATAAAAAGTTTCAGACAATAAATATTGATATAAATAATCAAAAAAATCTTTTTATAGATAGTGTAATATCTCCTTCCGCTCTAAATATAGATTTTTATGAAAAAGTAGATTATTTATCACCTTTCGGATCTGGAAATCCAGAACCGAAATTTAGTATAGAAAATTTAAAATCTGTAAATTCCTCTATAGTAGGCGAAAAACATGTTAAATCAGTTCTGTTGGGTCCAGACGGCTCAAACATTAAAACCATTGCTTTTAATGCAGTAGAAAATGACATTGGCGCCTATCTACTGAAAAAATCCCCAAAAACATTTAACATTGCAGGAAAGTTAAGCCTTAATGAGTGGAAAGGTAAAAAAAATGTAGAGTTTATTATCGATGACATTTCTGTTAATAAGAACATCAAAAACAAGGTCCCTTCGTCTATCGGTTAGGACAGCTGGTTTTCATCCTGCAAAGAGGGGTTCGATTCCCCTAGGGACCGCCAAAATTTATATAAGGAGTAGCTAAATGAAATTATGTAGGATTGGAGACTTTAATAAAGAAAAACCAGCTATAATTGATAAAGACAATAATTATTTAGATCTATCACCTGTAATTAAAGATTTTAATCCAGAAACTTTAAATTTTAATACTTTAAGTGAAATAAAGAAAACTGATTTAAGCAAGTTGAATAAATTAAATCCAGAAGGAAGAATTGGGGCGTGTGTTTCAAAACCTTCGAAATTTATTGGAATTGGATTAAATTTCAAAGATCATGCAGAAGAACAAAATCTACCAATACCTAAAGAACCTATAATATTTTCAAAATTCACAAATTGTATTACTGGACCAAACGATGAAATTATAATTCCAAAAAACTCTCAACATACAGACTGGGAAGTTGAATTAGGATTTGTAATTGGGAAAAAGGCTTTATATGTTAACGAAGATCAGGCACTCGATCATATTCTTGGTTTTTTTCTTGTTAACGATGTTAGTGAGAGAAATTTTCAAAAAAATAAAGGGCTTACATGGGATAAAGGCAAAGGTTTTGATACTTTTGGTCCTATAGGTCCTTACATTTTAACCAAAGATGAATTACCTGATTACCAAAAATTAAATATGTTTTTAGAATTAAATGGAAAACGAATGCAGACTGGCAATACTGAAAAAATGATTTTTAATGTAAAAAAACTCGTTTCATACATGAGTCATTGTATGAGTTTACTGCCTGGTGATATATGTTGCACGGGAACACCTCCGGGAGTAGGGGAAAACATGAGTCCGCCTATATTTCTTAAAGAGGGGGATAAAGTAAAACTTGGTATTGATAAACTTGGTGAACAAATTCATAAAGTTGTATCTCACAAGTAAATGTAATAGGATAGTTTAAGTAAAATGTATTCAAATTTTGGTCAATTTATAGATGGTAAATGGCAACCCTCAGAAAATAATAACACTTATGATGTTATAAACCCTGCAACAGAAGAAATTATTGGTAAGGCTTCTAAAGCCAGTGAAAAAGATGTTATCAAAGCATTAAAATCTGCAGAAAAAGGTTTTGAAATTTGGAAAAAAACTCCAGCCTGGGAAAGGTCAGCTAAAATCAGAAAAATAGCTGATTTAATTCGTAAAAGAAAAAATGATCTTGCTAAATGGCTTGCCATAGAAGTTGGTAAACCTCTTGTAGAAGGCGTTGGTGAGGTTACAGGAGCAGCTGATATCTTTGAATGGAATTCTGAAGAAACAAAAAGAATTTTCGGTCAAACTGTTGAGAGCAGGTTTGAAGATACGAGAGTACAAGTTATATACCAACCAATTGGTGTTGTTGCAGCGTTAGTCCCATGGAATTTTCCTATTATTTTAGCATCTAGAAAAATTTCAACTGCTCTTGCAGCCGGTTGCTCAGTTATTGTAAAGCCGGACGTTATCACTCCAGGTTCAGTTATGGAATTAATGAATATTGTAAACGACGCCGGAATTCCTCCTGGTGTTGTAAACCTATTATCTGGAGATCCAGAAAAAATATCAAATCAATTAATAATGTCAGATATAATTAAAAAAGTTTCAATTACAGGATCTACTAGAGTTGGCAAATTAATTTTAAAAAAAGCCGCAGATAAAGTTCAAAGAGTAACAATGGAACTAAGCGGTCATGCACCATTTATAGTTTTTGAGGATTCAAATATTGACAAAGTAACAGATATGGCCATTGCATCAAAGTACAGAAATAATGGTCAAGTTTGCATATCCCCGAGTAGATTTTACATTCACGAGAGTAAAAAAGAAGAATTCACAAAAAATTTTATTGAAAAAACAAAAAAACTTAAAATTGGAAACGGCCTACAAGAAGGTGTTAACTTGGGTCCTATAACTACTAAAAAAAGATTGAATGAAATTGAAAATCTAGTTGAAAAAACTAAAAAAGAAGGTGGAAAAATTCTTTACGGCGGTAAAAGACCTGCTGGATTCAATAAAGGATACTTTTTCGAACCAACTATAATTGATAATGTTAAAGATGACTTTACAGTTATGACAGAAGAGCCTTTTGGCCCTATTACAGCAATTACAACGTTTAAAAATTTTGATGAAGTAATTACAAGAGCAAATAAACATGACTGTGGTTTAGCAGGATACGTTTGTACCAATTCTATGGAAAAAGCTTACAAAGCTTCTGAGCAACTTCAAACAGGAGTTGTTGCTGTAAACACGCCTGTAGTTGCGACTGCTGAAACGCCATTTGGAGGCATTAAGCAAACTGGTTATGGTCGAGAAGGAGGTTCAGTAGGAATAAAAGATTATCTTAATATCAAGTATACACACCTTGGTCTTTCAGGATAATTATAGTTATTAATAATCTCAATTAAAATGAGCTTTTATGTTTATATGCTCAAATCATTAGGAGCCAATCCTGTAACTTATGTTGGGTACACTAATAATTTAAGAAACAGAATCAGATTACATAATATTGGAAAGGGAGCAAAGTTTACTCGTGGTAGAAAATGGAAGCTAATTTATAAGGAAAAAATGCTATCAAAAAATAAAGCAATTTCTAGAGAATATTATATAAAGAAAAATAAAGCTTTAAGAAAAAAAATTAAAAACAAATACAAATGAAAATATCAATTCTTTTACCATATAAAGAAAATTTTTCACCAACTTATCCAGGGGCAGTATCGCTGTTTGTAAATGATACAACAAAAATTAGTAAATATAAAAAAAAAATAACAATTTTTGGGCATACCAACTTCAAAGATATTTTTAAATTAAAATATTGTAATATTCCACTTTCAAAATCACTTTTTCAAAGTCAAAGTAAAAAATATGTAGAAGCATTTACAAAATTAGAAAAAATTAATAAGTCAGATTTGATAGAAATCCATAATAGACCTAACTATCTTCATTATTTAAAAGATAGTTTAAATAAAAGGACATATATTCTTTATTTTCATAACGACCCTCTTACAATGAATGGATCAAAATCTATTGCAGATAGGAAGGCTTTACTAAATATTTGTCATAAAATTGTTTTTAATAGTAATTGGTCACGAAAAAGATTTTTACAAGGAATGCATAGTAAATTTGTTAGTAGTGAAAAACTACTGGTAATTTTTCAATCTGCTAAACAAAGCACTGTTGATTTTAAGAATAAAAAAAATTGGATAACTTTTGTTGGTAAGTTAAATAGGTCAAAAGGTTACGATATTTTTGGTAAGGCAATCATCAAAATATTAAACAATTACAAGAATTGGAAGGGTTTAGTTATAGGCGATGAACAAAGGGATAAAATTAATTTCGAGCATAAAAATTTAATTAAATATGGTTTCTTACGTCATAGTAAAGTCATAGATGTATATAAAAAAACAAGTATCGCTGTTATCTGCTCCAGGTGGGAGGAGCCATTTGGTAGGACAAGTCTCGAGGCTGCATCTAATGGTTGCGCTGTTGTAATCAGTAACAGGGGAGGTCTTCCTGAAACGATAACAAATGGTATTATTCTGAACAAGTTAACAGCTTCAAATCTTTATAAAGAAATTAAAAAACTTATAAATAATAAAAAGTTAAGGCTTAATTTACAGAAACTTTCCTACAAAAACTTCTATTTAAATCATAAATTTATAAGTGAAAAAATTGACTCATTTAGAGATTTAAAATTATATTCTGATAAGTATTTCTTTTTAAAAAACAAGAATAAAAAATTAAGAATATTACACGTTACAAATTTTAATGAAAGACACGATGGGAGATTATATTTTAACACTGGCAGAAGATTAAATAATGGTTTTATAAGACTGGGACATAGTATATTAGAATTTAGCGATCGTGATATTCAAAAATATTACAAAAACTACAGAGACATTACTGGTGCTAAAAGTTTGAATGAAAAACTTAAAGCTACTTGCTACAATTACAAACCAGATCTGATAGTTTTAGGACATGCGGATTTAATATCTTCTCAAACTCTTGGTGAACTCAAGGATGATTATCCAAATTTAAAAATATCTCAATGGTTTCTTGATCCTTTAAATAAACAGGGACCAGACTTTGAAAGAAATAAGAGAAGAATTCTTGATAAGAGTGAATTTATTGAAGCAAATTTCTTAACTACCAGTCCAGATGTTTTAGGTTTTTTACCAAAAAAAATTCAAAATTATTTTATACCAAATCCTGCTGATAGTTCTTTCGAAACCTTAAGTAATTTTAATAAAAATTGTAATATGGATGTATTTTTTGCTCTAAGCCACGGAGTTCATAGAGGTGTTTTGAAATCAGGCAAATACGATGAAAGATCTTCTTTCATAAGCAAACTAATGAAAATTACCAAAGATGTTAAGTTTGATGTATATGGAGTAAAACAAATCCAACCGATTTGGGCCGACCACTATTTTAAAACTATTTCAAATTCTAAGATGGGCTTAAATTTAAGTAGGGGCGCTCCAATTAAGTACTATAGTAGTGATAGACTGACTCAAATCATTGGTAATGGTTTAGTAACATTGATTGATGAGAAAACTCAATACAAAGACTTTTTTAATGATAAAGAAATGGTTTTTTACAAAAATGTAAGCGACTTATCAGAAAAAATTCTTAAAATCACACGAGATGATAGGCTGAGAAGAAAAATAGCAAAAAATGGCAAAGATAAATATTTAAAATATTTTAATTCAACTTTAGTAGCAGATTATATCATTAATAGGTCTTTAGGTACTTCTATAAAGAAAAAATTCTTTTGGGAAAAATAATGTTTTCTATCATTATACCTACTTTTAATAATTTAGATTATCTTAAAATCTGTATTAACAGCATTAAAAAAAATTCAAAATACAGTCATGAAATTATAATACATATTAATGAAGGGACAGATGGAACTTTAAGTTATGTTAAAGAAAATAATCTCAAATATACTTATACTAAAGATAATTCAGGATTGTGTACTGGCACCAATTTAGCTGCTTCAAAAGCTAGTACTAACTACATTCTTTATAGTCATGATGATATGTATTTCTGTCCGTATTGGGATACGATTTTGGAAAAAGAAATAAAAAGTCAAGAGAGTAATGCGTATTACATATCTGGAACTATGATAGAAAAAAACGGGGGACATATCAAATTAGATTATGGTAATACATTTGAAGATTTTGATGAAGAAAAATTATTAAACGAATATCAAGACATTAAATTTATTAATCATCAGGGCACTCATTGGGCGCCACATCTAATTCATAAAGAGTATTGGAATAAAGTAGGCGGGTTTAGTGAAGAATTTAATCCCGGGATTGGTTCTGACCCAGATTTAAATATGAAGCTTTGGAAATCAGGTGTAAGAGTTTTTAAAGGATTAGGTGATTTTAAAGTATATCATTTTGGATCATTGGTTTTAAGAAAGAAAAAAAATTTAACTAGAAATAAAGGCTCAAAAACATTTTTAAAAAAATGGGGTATAACACCATCTTTTTTTGTAAAATACTATCTCAATGGTGGTAAATTTGTAAATGGCATAATTTCATGTAAAGAGTTCGATGGACCATTAAGCGAACCTAATACAAAAAGTATAAAGTATTGGTTTGACCTTATTAAATGCAAAATAAGCTATTCATATTTAAATATTACTAAGTGATATGATAAAATTACCAAATCCTTTTATTTACAAATATGTTATAAAAATATTAATACTGAGTAATTAATGTCATGAAAAAAGCAAAAATATATATACCTACTAAAACAGCTATGCAATCGGGCAGAGGGAAAACTAAGAACTGGATATTAGAATTTTATACAAGAGATTCCGCAACTAACCCTTTAATGGGGTGGGAGACTTCTGATGACACAATGAGTGAAGTTATTTTAGAATTTTCATCAAAAGAAAAGGCTGTAGAATATGCAAAGTTAAATAATATTGATTTCAAAGTTATTGAACCAAAAAAAAGAGAATTTGTGATTAAATCATATGCAGATAACTTTACTAAAAATTAATTATGTGGCGTAGTTTTTTTACAGACAGAAAATGGATTCTTTGGTCCTGGGGAGGATTTTTATTTATAATTTTATCTCTTCTATCGCAAACATGGATAGATGTTAAAATTAATGAATGGTATAAGGATTTTTACGATTTACTCCAAAAAGCCCCAGAAAGAGAATTGTCAGAATTTTACGATGGCATTATATTATTTATGAAATTAGCTATTCCCTATGTAATAATTTACACAATTACAAATTATTTTACCAGGTTGTGGGCTTTCAGATGGAGGGAAGCAATGACTTTCTCATACATGCCATATTGGAGAAATGTAGACGCTAAAGTTGAAGGCGCATCTCAAAGAATACAAGAAGATTGCATGAATTTTGCTAAAATTGTTGAGAGTATAGGCTTGCAGGTAATAAGAGCAATAATGTTATTGATTGCTTTTATACCTATCCTTTATGGTTTATCTACTAATGTTGTTATTCCTTTTTTTAAAGATATTACTGGATCTTTAGTATGGGTATCTTTGACAGCAAGTTTAGGTGGACTAATTGTCAGCTGGTTAGTCGGAATTAAGTTACCTGGATTGGAATATAATAACCAAAAAGTTGAGGCCGCATTTAGAAAGGAATTGGTTTATGGAGAGGATGATAGAAGGAACTATGTAAAAGCACCAACAATTCTTCAATTATTTACTGGTATCAAATTTAATTATCACAGACTTTTTTTACATTATGGATATTTTGATCTATGGTTAATTATGTATAATCAGTCAATGATTATAGTTCCATATCTGTTAATGGGACCAGGTTTATTCACGGGAGCTATGACATTGGGAGTTTTAATTCAAACATCTAGTGCTTTTAGAGAAGTTCAAAGTAGCTTCTCACTCTTTTTACAAAATTGGACAAGAATTACTGAATTAAGGTCTATTTACAAACGTTTGATGGAATTCGAAAAAGCTATTAATTTTAACAAAACTACAAAGAGAGAATATAAAGCAAGAATATAATGGATTTATATCTTAAGCTTGTTGAGGTTGTATTCCCTGTTTTTTTTGTAGTTGGTATTGGATACTATCTTGGAAGAAAAAACCCGAAACTTGACACAACCTTTATAACAAATTTTGGTGCTAACATAGGTTCTCCCGCAATAATTTTTTACTCAGTGGCGACAACTGGATTAACTTTTGATTTGTTCAAATCATATTTTATATATTATTTCTTAGCGATCTTGTGCTTTTCTATAATTGGAGTTTTTTTTCTTTTCGCATTAAAAAAAGATATCATTATGGAATTGCCTCCTTTTATTTTACCAAATACTGGTAATATGGGTTTACCAATATGTCTATTCGCATATGGCTCTCAAGGTCTTGGAGTAGCTGGAGCTATATCATCTATAATAATTTTATTTCATTTTACACTAGGAGTATTTTTAGCAAGTAAAAAATTTAATTTAAGTGTAATAGTCAAAAGCCCTCCTTTTTATGCTATACTTATATCCGTAGTATTTATTTATTTCAATTTACCTGTCCCAAATTTTGTAATCAATACAACCGAACTATTAACATATGCCACTATCTTTTTAATTTTAATGTCCTTAGGAATTGCACTTACTAGATTAAAAGTTTTTTCTTTTAATCATGCGCTAATTTCATCTTTTGCAAGAGTTTTAATCGGTCCAATTATTGGTTTTTATTTGATCAAATATTTAAATTTGAGTGGTTATGCGGCAGGGGTCTTTTTAATACAGTGCGCTATGCCTAGTGCTGTTTTAAATTATCTGGTTGGATCAATTTACTCACCAAAAAAGATAGTTGATAACATAGCAAGCATGATTGTAGTTTCTACAATAATGTCATTTATCACAGTCCCAATTGTAGTTTATTTAGCCTTGAAATATTTTAGTTAAAAAGTTCTAGTTTAACTTTTTCTTTTTTTAATAATTCTATTTTTTTGCGCTTACCACCTTTACTTGAGTACCCCCCAAGAAGCCCATCAGAACGAATGACCCTGTGGCATGGAATTCTAATAGGATAGGGGTTCTTTCCACACGCATTGGCCACCGCACGAGCTGCTTTTGGCTTCTTTATAGCTTTTGCTATCTGCAAATATGTTTTAATCTTCCCTTTTCGTATTTTCTTTATTTGTCTCCATACTTTTAATTGAAATTTTGTTCCTTTTAACATTAAGAGCCTCAGTTTTTATCAATAAATTACTTTTAATATTAATTATATATATCTGTTTTTATTAGATAATTTACTAATTATTAATATTCTAAAATATAATTAAATTAAAATAGTCAAATAAGTATTTAAGAAGGTCATCTTAAAAGAGCCTAAAACTATTGATGAAAAATAGCTAGTTTATTGAGTTTTTTGGACAATAACTAAAAGCTGATACCTAAATATAAATTAACCATTGCAGTTTGAGAATATACCATTTAAACGGCCGTAAACGTGCTATTTTCTTTGATTGCTCAATACGTAATGCAACTAAAGGGTGAATTAATTAATTATATCTAAAAATACTTAAAATGAGCTAGAATGATTGTTATTGGCTACTTTTTAAAGGTATTTTCTTTATATTTAGCTTGACTTTTAGATCCTTTATTAGGCCCTACAAAGATCAATGTCCATGCGGGTTTTCCATTATATAGCTTCAAACTATGTCTATGCCAAGATCTTCTAAATCCAATATATCCAGGACCCCTATTAAAAGTCCCTTTATTAGTGGTTTCTTTATAGCCTCCCTTTAAAATTAAAGTAATATATGACCAATAATGATCGTGTAGATCACCCAAATCATCTTTAAGTATCTTATGAATGAAGATATTAAAAGGAAACCATTTAGGTCTTTTCCTAAATAGAGGATAGTATCTAATCATGAATGGTTCAGCTTTGTAATAATCTGGCCAACTAGGACCTCTGTCCATAATTACTCTTTTACGATTTTCAAAAAACATAATTTATTATTTAATAATATTTTTTTTATGTAAGTTCAATTGATGGTTGACAAAGATTTTAAGATATTATATATTTCCGATAATTAATGGTTATCGGAAAAAACAATGAAAAGTTTAGTTACTGATTTAAAAAGCCTAGAACTGGAAACTTTAAAGAATTTAAAGAATTCCAAGGCTGACAATACCTTGAGAGCCTACGAATCTGACTTTAAAGATTTTGCTGCTTTCTGTAAATCTAATGGATTTAGCTCACTGCCTACTGAACCTAGAATTCTAGCATTATACTTAACGCATCTTTCGGTTAATTCTAAATATAGCACTCTTAAACGAAGATTAGCGTCTATAAGCGTTATACATAGGCTAAAAGGTCATTACATTGACACTAAACACCCTTTAATAATTGAGAACTTATTAGGTATTAAAAGACGAAAAGGAAGCAGTCAAAAATCAAAAAAACCAATATTAATCAGTGATTTAAAATTGATAATTAAAGCAATAGATCAATCAGAATTAAAATATTTGAAAAAATTGAGAAATAAAGCTCTAATCTTAACTGGTTTTTCGGGCGGATTTAGACGTTCGGAATTAGTAGCTATTGAGCATGAGGATATAGAGTTCGTTAGTGAAGGGGTAAAAATTTATGTAAAAAGGTCAAAAACTGACCAATCAGGAGAAGGTATGATTAAAGCAATTCCCTACTTTGATAATGAAGATTTTTGTCCAGTTACAAATTTAAAAAATTGGATTAGCCAAGGAAATATACAAAATGGTAAAATTTTCAATATTTCTGATAAAAATGTAGTTTTAATAATTAAAAAATTTGCTGGTTTAGCTGGATTGGATCAAAATAAATATGCTGGTCATAGTCTAAGGTCAGGATTTGCAACTTCTACGGCGGAGTCAGGCGCAGAAGAAAGAAGCATCATGTCAATGACTGGGCACAAAACAACTCAAATGGTAAGAAGATACATAAAAGAAGCAAATTTATTTAAAAATAACGCACTTAATAAAATTAAGTTATAGAATAGGAAAATTGTAAATAGAGCCAGTTATCAAATTATCTTTAATTTTCATATTAAATTTCTGATAGTTTTTGCAAAAATCTTTATCTACCATTGCAATACCAACAATTTTTTTAAATGTAGGAGAGAATGCAGCTGATCTTAGTTCACCGATTATATTATTGTTCGTGTCTAATAATTGGACATCGGTTAAACCCAATTCTTTAGTATCAATTTTTACGCCCATAAGCTTTTTATTAATACCTTTAGTTTTTATTTTTTTTAAACTTTCTTTCCCTAAAAATTCTATATTTGTATCTAAATGAACAGAGTTTTCAAAACCACATTCAAAAGGATTGTCATTTATAAGCATATCATTTCCATATGATAATAACCCCCCTTCTATTCTTTCCGCATGATTTGGAGCACCAGGTTTTAAATTATATTTATTACCAATATTAAAAAGATGATCGTATAAAAGCAATCCTGCATCTATATTATCAATATGAACTTCGTATCCCCCCTGTTTTGAAAATCCAGATCGAGATATTAAATATTTATTATTCTTGAAATTGAAAAAATCAAATTTAAAAAACTTTAGCTTAGTAATTTCTTTACCAAAAACCTCTTCCATCAATTTAAATGATTTAGGTCCTTGAATAGCTAAAGTATTGATATCTGCTTCAAAAATATCAACATTTAAGCCTTTAGAGCCAGCTATACCTTTGGCAAACAGTAATACGTCGGAGTCAGCAATACAAACTCTCCATTTATCATCACTTAACTTGTAGATTAATGGATCATTTATAATTCCTCCATTAACATCAACTAACGGCGCATAATAACAGCTACCAATTTTAGAATTTGACAAATCTCTACAAGTCATTAATTGAACAAGTCTATGAGAATCTTTGCCTGATATTTCAATTTCTCTTTGAACCGAAACATCCCATACCTGAACATCTTTTTTTAAATGTAAATATTCTTCCTCTACAGATGAAAATGTTATTGGTAGTAACATGTGATTATAAACAGTATAACTTTTAACTCCCTGCTCTTCTATTCTTGAAGTAAAAGGCGTTGACCTGACTCTTCTAGACTTGCTTATAAAAAAATTTTTCATTTTTTTAAAAAATTAGCTATTTTTTCTCTCATTTCGAAGGCATTTTCATACATAATCATGTGTCCACACTGTTTGATTAAATGAACTTTTGAATTAGGTATTAAATCTGCAAATTCTTTACCTTTTTGTACAGTCGTCATTTTGTCTAAATCTCCTAAAATAAATAAAGTCGGACATTTTATTTTTTTAGCAGCAGTAATACCATTTTTATAGTTATTACAAGCTTTTAGATCTACTGCTAAAATTTGACTTACCTCTCTAGGAGAGTTAATTATTTTTTGAACTGGATTACCCCCAATGAATCTTTTGGGATCGCCGTATCCCCACTTCATCATTAATTTTATTGCATCCATACTCCCCGAAGACGCCAAGTCTATTAAATCTTGATTAACTGGCATTTTATATGAGGCTGCAACAAAAACTAAATTATTTACTCTTTTGGGGTATTTATAGGAATATTCTAGAGAAACTAAACAGCCCTGTGAATGTCCAATTAATGTAAGGTCGTTTATATTTATTTCGGTAAAAAACTTTTCTAACCAATCAGCAATGTCCTCTATAGACTCTAAACATTCTCCATCAGAATTGCCATGACCTGGTAAATCTAAAGATAAAACATTGTATCCTTGATTAGATAAATATTGTTCTGTTAAAGACCAAACAATATGAGAAAGTCCACTGCCATGAATTAAAACAAGAGTGTGTTTATCACGTGAGAGCTCTCTACCACCATTTGAAGCAAATATTTTATTATTTTGAATTTTATATATCAAGTTGTTACCTAAGTTTTAAAATTAAATAGATTATCACTTATCTTTCCAAGATGGTGGCCGCTTTTCTATAAAGGCATCTATGCCCTCTTCTGCATCTAGCTTTAACATATTTTGAACCATTACATTGGAAGCAAAATCATAGGCTTCGGATAGAGTCATATCAATTTGTTTATAAAAAGCTGTCTTACCTATTTTCAAAGTCATAGATGATTTTTTTGATATTTTTAACGCTTTCTCTAATACAAAGCTTTGAAGAACTTTATCTTCTACAACTTCATTAATTAATCCAATCTCAGCTGCCTTATTGGATGAAATTAAATCTCCAATCAAAAGCATTTCCATGGAATGTTTGGTAGAAACAACTCTTGATAAAGCAACCATTGGTGTTGAGCAAAAAAGACCAATATTAACTCCTGGAGTAGCAAATTTTGCAGATTTACTTGCATAAGACAAATCGCAACTAGCTACTAATTGACATCCGGCTGCCGTAGCAACACCTGAGACCTCAGCGATAACCGGTTTTGGATTATTAACTATAGACATCATTAATTTAGAACATTTTAACATTATTTCTTTATAATAATTCTTTCCTTTATCTGTGTTTTGACGATTTTTTTTTAGTTCCTTTAGATCGTGTCCCGCAGAAAAAGTAGAGCCGTTTGCTGATATAATAATTACTCTAATTTTGTTATTAGACGCAGCCTCGTCCAAAGCAAACTGTAAATTTTGCATCATCTCCTCCGACAAAACGTTATGATTTTTGGAATTATCTAAAACTATTTTAAAAATTCCATTATTGCTAATTGAGGTTTTTAAAATATTGCTGTTTTTACTTGGTTTCATAAAAATTTATTTTACATCTACCTTAACTTCTTCAGAAAGTGAATTTGCAATAAAACAGTATCTATGAGCTCTATCTTGTACTTTTTTTATTTCCTCAATATTTATAGAAAATCCATTAGAAAATTCTACTTTAGGATTTAAAACAATTTTAGTAACTGACATTTTTCCTTTGGAATTTTTTCCAAGCGTAGCTAAAGCCTTGTCCTTATAACTTGTTACTGGCCACTTCATTTTGGCAGCCAATGCTAAAAAAGTCATCATATGACAGCTGCTTAAAGAGGCTGCTAACGTCTGCTCAGGGTTACTGTTTAACTTATTACCTCTCCAATCTGGTGCTGAGTCAGCAAGGATGCTTATATTTGGAGTAAAAATTATCTTATGTTGATTAGAGTACTTGCCAGGTAGCATTTCGCCATTTTCAAGTTTCCAAACAAGGCTGATTGATATTTCTGTCATAAATGAAATTATTATAATTCTTTAGCTTTTTTTCTTAACTCAAACTTTTGAATCTTCCCAGTAGAGGTTTTAGGCAAATCACAAAAAATAACTTTTTTAGGTAACTTAAATCCAGCTAAAGTTTCTCTACAAAAGTCTATAATTTCTTTCTCTGTTACTTTTTTATCTTTAATTAACTCAATAAATGCGCATGGAGTTTCGCCCCACTTTTCATCTGGTTTAGCTACAACAGCTGCTATCGAGACAGCTGAATGTTTTGAAATGGTATTTTCTATTTCAATGGATGAAATATTTTCTCCACCTGAAATTATTATATCCTTGGATCTATCTTGAATCTTTATATAACCATTAGGGTGAGTAACTGCTAAATCTCCTGAATGAAACCAACCACCTGACATTGATTTTTCCGTTGCTTCTTTGTCTTTATAATAGCCTTTCATAACTACATTCCCTTTTATCATAATTTCACCCATTGTTTTTCCATCTTTTGGAACAGGCTGCATTGTTTTCGGATCCATCACGACAGCTCCCTCAGTATTTGGATACCTAACACCTTGTCTTGCTTTAATTTCGTTTTGTTTATCCTTTTCCAAGGAGTCCCATTCATTATTCCATGCACATTGAAGAATATGACCATAGGTTTCAGTTAAACCATAAACGTGCATTACTTCAAAACCTAATGACCCCATCTTCTCAAAAATTATACTTGGTGGAGGGGCACCAGCAGTAAGGACATTAACTTTCCTTTTTAACTTTATTTGATCACTTTTTGGAGCATTGGCTAGCATGTTCAACACTATTGGTGCGCCTCCAAAATGAGTAACATTATATTTATCAATTAATTGAAATATCTTCTTTACATCAATTGTCCTAAGACAAATTATTCGTGCATGTAACATTGCTAAAGTCCATGGATAACACCATCCGTTGCAATGAAACATTGGAACCGTATATAAAAAATTTAAATTATTAGGCATATTCCAGGCTGTTGCACTACCTGTTGCCATTAAATATGATCCCCTATGATGATATACAACACCTTTTGGATTGCCTGTTGTTCCAGAAGTATACCCCAATGATATTGCTTGCCATTCGTCTTTGGGTTTTTTCCACTCGTAATCCAAACTGCCAGTGTTCAGAAAATTTTCATACTCAAATTTTCCTATCTTTTTAAATTTTGACGTATCAACATCTTTGTCTTCAATATCGATTATTGTAATTTTATTTTTTACAGTTTTTAAGGCTTTATGAATAACATCACAAAACTGCCTATCAACAATTAAAACTTTAGCATCGCTGTGATTTAGAATATAGCTAATTGTTTTTGGGTCTAGCCTTGTATTAATAGCGTTAATTACAGCGCCAGTCATTGGTATAGAATAATGTGCCTCAAAGATTTCTGGTGTGTTAAAAGCCATTATAGAAACAGTATCACCTGTCTTTATTCCAATTTTATTAAGTGCACTGGCAAATTTCACACATCTATTATAAACTTCTAACCAAGAATATTTTCTGCTTTCATATACTACCGCTTCATAATTAGGATATATGTCTTTTGTTCTCTCCAGGAAAGTTAGTGGAGATAGTGGAACAAAGTTAGCTTCATTTTTATCAAGATTTATATCGTATGAACTCATTATTAATTGAATTTTGCCTTCATTAAGGATTCGCTACCACTTATTGCGGAGTTATAATGGCTTTCTATTCTAGGTGAAATTTTTTCAAAATAATATTTTGCTGTATTTATTTTTTCTTCATAAAAATTCTTATTTTCGTTAGTTTTTTTTAAACTAACTTTTGTCATTTTAAACCATGCAAATCCAAGTGAAATATAACCAAGAACTTTTAAAAAATCATTGCATGCTGAACTAACATCATCTTTTTTATTTTTATTTTTTTCCTCTAACCAATTAGAAAAGTCAGTAAGAGTTTTAACATTTTTTTTTAAAATATTTGAAAAGTTTTTTAAATCATTATTACTTTGGTTATTATCTATCTCATTGTTTATGATTTTAATAAACTTATTTAATATTTTATTGTTTAAAACTTTTCTAAAAACTAAATCTATTGCTTGAACAGAATTAGTTCCCTCGTATATAGGAGTTATTCTATTGTCTCTATATAACTGCTCTATTCCTTGATCTTTTGTATAGCCGTAGCCTCCAAAAACTTGAATTGCCTCATTAGTTATCTCCATTCCCGAATCTGAAAAGAATGACTTAATTACTGGTGTCATTAATGAAACAATTTCTTCCGCTTCTTTTTTAATTTCCTTGTTTGGGTGATTAAGACTTACGTCGACTTGTTGAGATAACCAAAAAGCTAATGATCTTTGCCCTTCTATAATTGATTTCATGTTCATTAAGCTTCTTCTTATGTCGGCATGTTTTAGAATTGCGTCAGTTTTGTTATCAGCGTTATTGTTAGATTTACCTTGTTTTCTTTCTTTTGCGTAAGCTACAGAATTTTGAAAAGCTGTCTCGGCAATGCCAAGACCTTGGATACCAACAATAATTCTTTCTAAATTCATCATTGTGAACATTGAACTTAAACCTTTATTCTCTTTTCCTATTAAAAATCCTTTTGCATTATCAAAATTTAAAACACAAGTTGGAGAACCTTTTATTCCCATTTTAGTTTCAATAGATAAAGTACTAACTCCATTTCTTGTTCCGACTTCTCCATCGTCATTTACATTAAATTTAGGAACAAGAAACAAACTTATACCTTTGGTCCCCTCTGGAGAGCCTGGTATTTTAGCAAGAACCAAATGTATAATGTTTTCTGTTAAGTCATGATCACCCGAAGTTATAAATATTTTTTGTCCTGATAAAGAAAAAGATCCATCTTTTTGTTTCAAGGCTTTTGTTTTAATTAAACCTAAGTCAGTACCGCATTGAGACTCTGTTAAGCACATCGTGCCGCTCCACTTTCCTTCAACAATTTTTGGAAGAAATGTAGTTTTTATTTTATCATCTGCGTGTTGCAAAATACAATTATAAGCACCAATACTTAACTCACTATAAAGTTTAAAAGATAAGCTTGCTGAAGACAGCATCTCCTCAAAAAAAGTACTAACAGTTTTTGGCATTCCTTGACCACCATATTTAGGATCACAGGATAAAGATGTCCAACCTTCATTAATAAATTTTTTGTATGCTTCTTTATAACCAGGTGGAGATCTAACAATGCCATTTTCATAAATGCATGGTTTTTCATCACCAATTTTTGCGAGAGGATGTATGACTTCTTGATTTAATTTTGCTGCTTGGATTAAAATATCTTTAACTAATTCTGAATTAATTTCTTTAAATTTTTCTATTTCATTGTAATTTTTATTATCCTTTAAATGATCGAATAAAAACATCATTTCTTCTACTGGAGCATTATAAGTTGTCATTTAGTTAATTAATGGTTTTCCTGTTTTTAAAGTATGAGATATTCTCTCTTGAGTTGCTTTTGTCTCAATAAGTTTCATAAAACTATTTAATTCTAATTTATACATTTGATCTTCATTAATTTCTTTATCCAATTTAGTGTCACCACCACTTAATACGTATGCCAATTCTTTACCAACTGTCACCCCGTGGTCCAGAATCTTTTTACTATTATATAATTCTTCGAGTAATTTGTGCATTTTTTTTCTTACGATTTCACCTGATAATTTAAATTTACATTCTTTTGGGGGCGTTATTTCTACCTTTTTTTGAAGTAAAGATCTTGCAGCAGGCAATAGCTCATTACGATTTATTATAACATCATGTTTTTTATCCAAAAATAACAGTGGTTTAGCCTCTTGAGGAGATGTTGCTGTTCTGGCGTAACCAATTATATTAAAAACTTGTAATGGAGCATAATCAGGATCATTTTTAGCTTCATTAGTTTGTGTCCAACGCCACAATAATTCTTTACATCCTCCTCCAGCGGGAACCAAACCAACAATAGTCTCTACTAAACCCATAACTATATTAGTATGTGTCACTACGTAATTACTTTGTAATA